>NZ_JBHVRX010000008.1:116580-281974 GCF_042885515.1 Streptomyces sp. NPDC058052
GGGGGGTGGGGCGGGGGGGGGGGGGGCCCGGGGCCCGCCCCCGGGGGGTTGGGGGGTCCCGGGGGGGGGGGGGGCGCCGCCGCGGGGCCGGCGGCCCCCCCCGCCGGATACCGGTGAGGAGACGGGAAGGCGGCCGCTCCTGTCGGTGACCGCGCAGCGCTGCCGTGGGGCGACGGCCGACGTCCACGGGACCGTCAGAGGCTCGCGACACGGAAGAGGAAGAGGAGCGCGATCAAGAGGGCGCCGACGACCACCAGGCCGACCCAGACCATCGGGTGCTCCCAGATCCCGCCGTCAGCCCGCTCCTGATGGGCTGACGAGATCGAGCCTTCGGCAGGTGGGGTCTCTTCGGGAGGTACGAGCGGCTCGGTCATGGCTTCTCCTTCGGGAACAGGACGGCGCGGAAACCGCCACTGCTTCAGCGTCCCCCTATTCGGCCGACGCCGACATGTGCGTCGATCGCGCGTCGAAACCATGCCGCGAAGTCGCCGTACGGCATCGAGAGGAGGCGTCACATCCCCATGAGCATGGAGTCGCCTCCGTCCGTGAACGCGGCACGCGATGCGCCCCCTTCGCCCCATGGGGAGGGGCGGAGGGCGCGCATCGCGTGCGGTCCACGGGAGACCTGTCCGGTTCCGGGCTCAGGGGCGGTGGCGGAGCCTGCCCGGCCACCAGACCGTCGGGCCGATGTCCCGGACCAGGGCCGGTACGAGGAGCGACCGGACCACGAGCGTGTCGAGCAGGACTCCGAAGGCGACGATGAAGGCGATCTGCACCAGGAACGCGAGCGGGATGACGCCCAGCGCGGCGAACGTGGCGGCGAGGACGACACCGGCCGAGGTGATGACCCCGCCGGTGGCGATCAGTCCCCGGCGCACGCCCTCTCGTGTGCCGTGCAGCTCCGTCTCCTCCCGCACGCGCGACATGAGGAAGATGTTGTAGTCGACGCCGAGGGCCACGAGGAAGACGAAGCCGTAGAGGGGGACGGCGGAATCGGTACCGGTGAACCCGAAGACGTGCTCGAAGACCAGCGCGGAGACTCCGAGGGTGGCCACGAAGTTGAGCGCGACCGTGACCACCAGGAGCAGCGGCAGCAGCAGGGAGCGCAGCAGACCGACCAGGATCACCAGGATGATGGCGAGCACGACCGGGATGATCAGCTTCCTGTCCCGCTCCGCGGTGAGCTGCGTGTCGTACTGCTGGGCGGTGTATCCCCCGACGAGGGCGTCGGCACCGGGAACGGCGTGCAGGGTGCTCCGCAGAGCGGCGACGGTGTCCTTGGCGGCATCGGAGTCGGCCGCGTCCGCGAGCGTGACGTCGATGCGGACCCGCCCGTCGGCGACCACCGGCCGCGTGGTCCCGGGGGTGGTGTACACGGCCGCGGAGTCCGCTCCGTCGACGCCCTCCGCGGCGTCGCGCACCTTCTCGGCGGAAGCAGCGTCGGCGATGACGACGACCGGATTGCCGGCACCGCCCGGGAAGTGCTCGCCGAGCCGCGCCTGGGCGGCGACGGAGGGGGCGTCCTTGACGAAGATCTCGTCGAGCGGGACACCCTTCGAGTCGAGCGAGAAGGAGAACGCCGCACAGGCCAGCAGGGCCACGAGAGAACCGGCCCAGACCTTGCGCGGCGCGCGGTCGACGAGCGCCGCGACCTTGCGCCAGACGGGGTGGGCCTCGTCGCCGGTCGCCGCCTTGGGCCGGGCGGGCCAGTACGCGGCCCGTCCGAGCAGCACCAGGACGGCGGGCAGGAACGTCACCGCGCTGAGCACGGCACACACGATGCCGATGGCTCCGACGGGGCCGAGGGCCCGGTTGTTCGTCAGGTCGCTGAACAGCAGGGCGAGCAGGCCCAGCGCGACCGTGGCGGCGCTGGCCACGATGGGCCCGAAGGACTGCCGGAGCGCGGCTCGCATGGCCGGGATCCGGTCCCCGTTCCGCGCGCCGAGCTCCTCGCGGTAGCGGGCGGCCAGCAGCAGGGCGTAGTCCGTGGCCGCGCCGATGACGAGGATGGACAGGATGCCCTGCACCTGGCCGTCGACCCGCACGATGTCGTGGTCGGCCAGGACGTAGACGATGGCGCAGGCCAGGCCGAGGGCGAAGACCGCACCGATGATGATCATCAGCGGAAGCAGCACGCTCCGGTAGACCAGGAGCAGGATGACCAGGACGGTCACGAGGGCGACGACGAGGAGCAGGCCGTCGATACCGGCGAACGCGTCGCCGAGGTCCGCCTGGGTGGCGGCGGGGCCTGCCAGCCAGGTGACGGTGCCCGGCACGGTGGAGGCGGCGGCGTCGACCTCCTGGAGCACCACGGGCAGCTGATCGTCCAGATCGGGACGGAGCTGAACGATTCCCCTCAGGGCCTCGCCGTCCGAGGACGGAATGGCCGGGGAGGGGGCGCCGATCACGCCTTCCGCACCCTGGAGCGACGCGAGCGCCTTCGTGGCCTCCCCCTGTGCCGACGGATCGAGGGTGCCGCCGCCCTCAGCGGTCCACACGATCAGGGCGGGCAGGCTCTCCTCCTGGCGGAACGCCTCCTGCGCCTGCAGTACCTGGGTCGACTCCGCGCTGCGGGGCAGGAAGGCGGCCTGGTCGTTGGTCGCCACTTCGCCGAGCTTGCCGGCGAACGGACCGAGTCCTCCTCCGACAGCGAGCCAGACGACGAGCATCAGCAGCGGCAGCAGTCTGCTCGCCCACCGCAGGGATGCGGACATGAGGTCTCCCGAACATCTCTCGACTATCAACAATCTCAATGATCGAGATGAATTGAAGCATGCGACGGAAGGACCTGGACAGCCGGGATCCCCGCGTCGTCAACGCTGGCTTCCAGGCGCCGGGACCGAACGGATGCAGCCGGAGCACATCCGCCGTATCCGGAGGAGGAAGGACACGGCGGAGCGCCGGCACGAAGTCCCGGAATGCGGCGGTTCCTCTCGCCCAGCATCCGCCGCGGGACGACCCCGAACCTCCGCGGGTCGCTCCTACCCGTGCCCCGTCCCGGCCCCACCGGTCTCTTGCTCACCCACGGGAGAAGTCTGTGCGGCGGCCGGCCGGAAAGGCCGGGTCGCAACCGGTACCCAGGTACAGGTTGCAACCGGTACCTGGGTACAGGTCTACCGTTGAAGGTGTCGCCCCCGCCGGTCCCGGCGGGGGGTGTGGACGGAAGTGGTCACGATGACGGCCTGGGTACCGGTGTCCTGCACGCTGCCCGCCCCCGCGCAGCCGTTGCGGGTCGCGGAGTTCGACGCGCTGTTCGCCGAGCGGCTGACCCGTTCGGCCCGGCCCGACCCGCTGACGCTGGAGCTCGTGCTGGACGGCGGTCAGGGCGTGGAGCGTTCGGTGCGCGATCTGGTGACGCAGGAGAGCGGCTGCTGCTCGTTCTTCACCTTCACCCTTACCTCCACCTCCGACGAGGTCCGTCTGGTGGTCGGGGTCGACCCTGCGCACGAGGCGGTTCTGGACGCCCTGCACGCAGTGGCCACAGCCGCCGCCCGGGGCTCGGCGTGAGTGGCGACGGCCCGATGCGCAGCGGGCAGGTCGCCGAGGCGGCCGGGGTGAACGCGCAGACCCTGCGCTACTACGAACGGCGTGGCCTGCTGCCGAAGCCGGAACGCAGCAACGGCGGTCACCGCCTCTACGGGCAGGACACGGTGACGGAGCTGTGGGTGATCAAGGCCGCCCAGCGACTCGGTTTCACCCTGGAGGAAGTGGCCGAGCTCCTGGAGGCCGGCCGCCACCGCCACGGGCGTCCGGTGCCGGGTCTCCAGGACCGCGCACAGGCGAAGATCGCCGAGATCGAGGCGAAGATCGCGGACCTCACCACCATCCGCACCGCCCTGACCGCGGCGGTCGAGGCGGGCTGTGACGACCTGACCGTCTGCGCGTCGAGCCCCTGCTGTCCGATCCCGTTCCCCGCGCTCGCCGACGAGGACCGCCACACCGGACCCCGCCGCTGACCGACGGCGCCCTCGCGTCCCCGAGACCCTGACGTCAGACTGCGGACTTCACGTGTCGGACCAGCCACATCATCAGGGCGTCCAGGTCCGCCGCGGCCGAGAGGACCCGGTCGACCGCCTCGGAGGTGTGCAGCCACTGGTCACAGCCGAGGGACCGGGCGGCGATCAGCGACCGGTGGCGCAGCAGGTCCGTACGGGGGTGGTCCGTGGGACAGCCGCGCGGGGGGCGTTTCATGACGTCCCCGGAGATGTCGTAACCCTTCCGCCGCAGGTCCTCGACGATGACGGACAGTTCGCGGCCGCTCCCCTCGGACGCCACGGCCTTGCGGAACATGTCCACCTGACCGGGATCGGGGTACCACCAGGCGCCCTGGACCCGCAGGCCGTCCAGGGAGAACCGGAGACCGATCTCGACCTTGCGGCCGAGCCGGATCACCGCGCTCTGGTGCTGCCACCACCAGGAGTTGGTGCGGTAGTGCCAGACGGAGAAGTCCTCGTACCGGGGGTCGGTGTCCGCGACCGCGTTGAGCAGGTCGATCATCGGCTGCCGGACCAGGCGTTCCCGGTCCGCGCGACAGCGCTCGCGGGTCGCCTGGGTCGGCTCGCCCTGGAGCTGCCACAACACGTCCATGGCCTGCTCCGGCCAGCCGGTGAACTGTGCGCGCATGCACGCAGGTTAGCTCACCCGGGAACCATGCCGTCGGGAGCGAGACGGCCCTGAGTGCTGAGCGGCGGCCGTCACTCCGGCCGCCCGGACGCGGGACTCGCTCAGGCGTCAGGTCCACCACACGGAGGGGGGTGGACCACGGAGAGGCGGTCAGGCGGCGCCGTCGAGGGCGATGTCGAAGGCGACGTCCAACGCGTGCCGGCTGCCGGTGAGATCGAGCAGGCGGGCGACCTGCCGGGTGAGGGGGCCGACCAGCATGTGCCGCTGCGGCCGGAGCCGGGTGTCGGTGAGTTCGTGGACGAGCGCGGAGTCGCCGAAACGTATTCCCGCCAGGTCCAGCAGAACGCGCTCGATCTGCGGGGTGCGTACGGCGTCGAGCGCCTCGCGCAGGCAGGGGACGGTACCGGCGTCGAACTCGCCGCTCAGCACCAGGACGGCCGTGGACGGGCGGCCGGCAGGGGCGTAGCGGACGAGAGCGTCGCCATGGGCCGGGCGCCAGGCGGGTGCGCCGTCGACGAGGCACAGGCGAGTGCGGGGGCCGTCGCGCTGGGGTCGGTCGGGTGTCACGGTGATGCGCCTCGATCCGTGGGGCGGGCCCTCCGGCAGTGTGCTCCCGCTGGCCTCCGCGGGATCCCAGGCGTCGGAGCCTGGTGTCGAGGCGACATCGCCGCCGGCGGGAAGGTGGGTCGTCGGCGGTGACCCGGATCGGTCCGGTGCTCCCCACCCTCCCCCGCGAGCCGGAGCACACACATTTCGGAGGTCACCGCCGTCACCTCGGCGGCGCGTCCCGCGGAGGCGGCGTGGTCGGCACGGCGCGGCGGGAGCGGAATTCTCATCCGGTCCCTCCGCCAGGCAGCCCCACCGCCGGCAGCGACCGCACCCCCGAGGGCCGGAGCCGCCCACCCCGCGTCCGAGCCTCACCCGGAGGGCCACGGCCCCTTTGATCTACCCGATCCAGGCACCTGTGAACGGACCGTTGTGGTGACGGCCGCCCGGTGGATCCGTACGGGCCTCAGGACATGGTGCCCGGGCATACCGTTCCCTCCGCCGGGGTGCGACCCGTGCGGAGGTACGTGTCGACCGCCTCGGTCACGCAGCGGTTCTGCGGGTATGTGCCGTGGCCCTCCTCCTCGGCCGTCAGGAGTACACCGACACCGTCGCCCAGGGCCCGGGCCATGTGGCGGGCGCCGGGATACGGGGTGGTCGGGTCGCCGGTGCCGCCGACCACCAGGACGGGGGCCGCGCCGTCGGCGTTCACCTGGGGTGTGGCGCGCTCGCCGTCGAACGGCCAGCCGTAACAGAGGTAGACGCCCGTGGACCAGGCCGCGCCGAAGACGGGTGAGGCGGCCTTGACGCGAGCCTTGTCCCTGTCGAGGCGTTCGAAGCCGGGGCGCAGGCTGGAGTCGGCGCAGGTGATCGCGGTCCGGGCGGCGCGGCTGTTGTCGCGCGGGGCCGCTGCGCGGTCGGCGGATCCGGCGTCGTCCGCGCCTTCGCTCAGTGGACCGCCGTCGTTGCGGTCGATCAGCGCGGTGAGGGCCTTGGCGAGCGGCGGCCAGCCGTCGGTGCCGAGGTCGAGATGGTCGCTGACGGCGTACGCGAGGTCGTCGGCGTCCAGGCTCCGTCCGCCGCCGGCCGGGGCGGGGTTCTTCTCCAGGCGGTCGGCCAGGCGTGCCATGCGTCGCGCCGCCTCCTCGGGCCCGTCGCCGGTCGGGCAGTGGCGGATGCGGGCCGCGCAGTGCGCGGCGAAGCGGTCGAACGCCGCCTGAACCGCCCTGGCCTGCGACGCCTGTTCCTCGTTGAGGTCCTCGGTCGGATCGACGGACGCTTCGAGGACGAGACGTCCGACGTGCGACGGGTACAGGTGGGCGTAGACCGCGCCGAGCTCCGTTCCGTACGAGACGCCGAAGTAGTGCAGCCGCTCGTCGCCGAGGAGGTAGCGCATCAGGTCGAGGTCGCGCGCGGTGTGCGAGGTGCCGATGTACGGGAGGTGCGCCCCGGAGTGCTCGGCGCAGGCGTCGGCGCCGTCGTAGCCGGTGTCGTCCGGGGTCTTCCCGCAGCGCACGGGGATGGTCGCGCCGACGCCGCGCGGGTCGAAGGAGACCAGGTCGTAGCGGTCCAGGAGCGGCTCGTACTGGTTGAGGTATCGGGGCAGTCCGCTCACGCCGGATACGCCGGGGCCGCCGAAGTTGAGGACGAGCGAGCCGATGCGCCGGCCGTTCGGGCCGGTGGCCTTACGGCGGATCAGGGCGACGTCGATCGTCCTGCCACCGGGTTTCCGGTAGTCGAGGGGGGTCTTCATCGTGGCGCAGTCGTAGCCCGTGCGCGCGGTGGGCGGCGAGGCGCAGCGGGACCAGTGGAGGCGCTGGCCGGTGGTGAGCGCGGGGGGCAGACCGGCGGGCGGGTTGTGCGCGGTGAACTCCGTACGCGGCTCGGCGCTCCGGCCGGGCAGGTCGTCACTCCAGCCGGAGCCATCGCGCTGGAGCCAGGCGCCGACAGCCCCGATCACGGCGAGGACGATTACGGCGATGATCCGCGCACCGACCGAGAGACCCGGTCTGCCGCTTCGTATCGGATGTGCGTCCCTCATCTAAACCCCGCGCTCCCGCCCCTGGACCCCCGCCCCGCGCCCGTACGCCCGTGTGGGTGATCGTCCGATCATCGAATGAACGCACAGTACAAGCCGTCTCCGCTTCCCTGGTGCCCGTGGGCGGGATCCGCTCCGTACGGCCAGGCGCCCGCCGCTCCTCCGCCCTCCCCGGACCGCGCCGGGAGCCGTTCCCGGCGCCCGCGCCGGCGGACTGGCGCCCCACCAGGGCGGACAGTCCCGGACCGCGGCGGGCGTCTCTGTGCGCCGCCGCAGGAGTGCGCGGCGCGGAAGAGGGCAGCCGATGGGGTAACCCGAGGGGCATCGAACGAGGAGGATCCGATGGACAGCACCACCGAGCCGGAGCTTCCCGACCCCGTCCCGGCGACGCAGGACGCCGTCACCCCCGACCTGCCCCCGCCAGATCGGGAGGCACCCGACATCCGCGGCACCGGAGCTGAGCGCCCCAGGACCGAGGAGCACGACGGGGCCGACGCGTCGGACGCGTCCGGCACCGCCGATACACCCGGCGAGGACCGCACCACCGGCGAGCCGCACGAGGACGCTGATGCTCGGGGCGACGACCGTCCGGGCGCCGGCCCGGGAACTCCGGCGCCCCAGGAACAGCCCGGCTAGCCGGGCTCGTACGGCGAAGGAAGCCGAAACAGGCGCGGCAGAGACAGGCTTTCGCGATCACGAGCGGCTGCCCTGGGCGACCTGAGTCAGTCGAAGAGGACGACGACTCCGTTCACCCAGAATCCCAGCACGATCAGCGCCCCCACCACGCAGCCGATGCCCGACAGCACGTCGCGCACCGTCCACGGAGCGGGCGTCGTCTCCTCGTCCTCCTCCAGACCGTCCGCGTACGATTCGGGGTCGTCCCAGTCGACGGGGTGCCCCACCTGACCCGCACAGGCCGTCCGCACCGCGACCAAGCGCGCCGCCGCGAAGGGGGTGGCAGCCTCGGCCTCGGTGCCGCGCCAGGCCAGAGCCTTCATCCGCCGGGCAGCGGACCTGTACCTCGCCTCGAAGGCGGCGGTCTCGTCGGTGTCGCGGTCCTCTTCGAGGTACATCCAGCGCCCGGCCTCGGCGGCATCGCCGTACAGCCGGTACACCTCGGCCAGTCGCCGGCGGAGCGTCAGGTCGCGCGGGAAGGACGAGACGAGACCGCGCAGACGCTGGCGCGCGACGGGAATCCGGCCGGCGGCAAGGTCCGCGTCTATTCGGGCAAGGGTCTCTCTCAGGGGCATGAACACATGATCGGGTACCGCACTTCCCCGCGTCGACCTGGTTGTTCGCCTGCCCCTTGCTCACTCTTGCCGGCGTTCCCTCCGCGGAGGGGACGGAATCCGGAGGTCTCCGCGCGGAGCACAGGATCCAGCGGGTGATCGTCCCGGGGCGGCCGTCGTTGCGGTCCGTGGTAGCGCAACGAAAGACTGGTAACACTGTTTCCTTGCAGCT
The DNA here is from genome assembly GCF_042885515.1 of Streptomyces sp. NPDC058052. NCBI lineage: Bacteria > Bacillati > Actinomycetota > Actinomycetes > Kitasatosporales > Streptomycetaceae > Streptomyces > Streptomyces sp. NPDC058052. The sequence continues at coordinate 125,249 of NZ_JBHVRX010000008.1, forward strand.
ACATTGTTACTCATGAGCTCGCCCTACCAGGAGGCGCAGCGCGCCGGCCAGGACGCCGTTCGCGCCGCCTTCCTCGACTGCGCCATCCACCTGCTCGCCACCGAAGGCCCGGCCGCTCTGACCGTGCGGAGGATCGCCACCGACGTCGGCTCGTCGACCAAGGTGCTGTACACGAAGTTCGGCGGAAAGGAGGGCCTGGTCGACGCGCTGTACCGAGAGGGCTTCATGCGGCTCCGCCGCGCGCAGGGACAAGTCCTTCGCGGGGACGACCCTTTGGCGTATCTCATCGAGCTGGGGCGGGTCTACCGCGAGGGTGCCCTTGCCGCACCCGGCTACTACCGGCTGATGTTCGAGCGGCCGGTGGCCGAGTTCCAGCCCAGTGCGGAGGCCCTCGCCGTCGCGGAAACCGCGTTCGACGCCTCCGTCAGTGCTGTGCACGCGTGCATGGCGGCCGGGGTCCTCCAGCCCGGTGACGCCCACGAGGTCTCCAAGCTCTTCTGGGCGGCCGCGCACGGCGCGGTGAGCCTGGAACTCGCCGGGCACTTCGCCCCCGCCGACGCCGGCCCACGCTACGAGGCGTTGCTGGCCGCGCTGGGGCGAGCGTTCAGCACACGACCACCGTCCACCGACGAACCACCGCCCACCCAGGAGAGGCCGAGACCATGACCCGCAATCGCTATCTGTTAGGCAACTTCGCCCCGGTGACCGAGGAGGTCACCGCCTACGACCTGCCCGTCACCGGGCGGATCCCGGCGCACCTCGACGGCCGCTACCTGCGAAACGGCCCCAACCCGCTGGGCATCGAGGACCCTGCCGCACACATATGGACCCTCGGTGCGGGCATGGTGCACGGCGTCCGGATCCGCGACGGGCGTGCCGAGTGGTATCGCAACCGCTGGGTGCGCTCCGGCGCCGTCGCCGACCGGCTCGGCGAACCACGCCGCGGCACACCCGTCGACGAGCGCTCGGACATCTCCCCGAACGTCCAGGTCGCGGCCGTCGACGGCCGCACGTACGCCCTCATCGAGGGCGGCATCCTTCCCTACGAACTCACCTACGAACTGGACACGGTCGGCCCCTGTGCTCTGGGAGCCACGCCGGAGGGGTACAGCGCCAACGCGCACTCGCTGTTCGACCCGCGCAGGGGTGAGCTGCACTCACTCGCCTTCCTGTACGGCTCGGAGCACGTGCAGCACATCGTGATGGATGCCACGGGCACCGTACGGCGGACCACCACCGTGCACGTGCCCGGGAACCCGTACATGCACGACTTCGCTCTGACCGAGCATTTCGTTCTGCTCTACGACTCGCCTGTGGTGTTCAGCCCGGCGCATCTGGTGACGGGCGTGCCGTACGCCTGGGACGCGCGTCGAGCCGCCCGGGTCGGGGTGATGCCCCGTGAAGGCGGCGAGGTGCGATGGTTCGAGCTCGCGCCGCACCTGGTCGGCCATACGCTCAACGCCCACGAGCGGGGGAACGAGCTCGTGGTCGACGTCGTCCGGCACCCGGCCGGCATCGACCTCCGGGACATCGGCTCCAGCCGGCCCACACTCGACCGATGGACGATCGACCTCGCGACCGGGACGGTCAAGGAGGAACGCCTCGACGACCGCATCCAGGAGTTCCCCCGCCTCAACCCCCTCTTCAGTGGTCTCCCTCACCGCTACGGCTACACAGCGGCTGTCGAGCTCTACGCCCCGCCCGCCGGCCCTGACGACGACCGCCCTGACGAAGGCTTCAGCAACGCCCTGCTCAAGCACGACCTGAGGCGAGGGATCGTCGAGGCACACGAGTTCGGCCGGGACGGGGCCGTGGGCGAAGGCGTGTTCGTCGCAGCGGAGTCGCCGACGGCGGAGGACGACGGGTACGTGATGGCGTACGTGTTCGATCCGCCGCGAGGCGCGACCGACCTGGTGATTCTCGCCGCACAGGACTTCGGGGGCGAGCCGGTCGCCAGGATCCACCTTCCCGTGCGGGTGCCGCTCGGACTCCATGGCAACTGGGTGCCCGGAGCGGAATGACGCCTCCGGGTCCGGCGCGCCGGGCCCCGTCCCGAGGAGGGGACCGGCGTGGCGGCAGCGCGGGGCCTCCGGCCTTGAGGCGGAGGGATGTGGTGCCGGCCGCTCCCTGGCACGGCACAGGCCGGGAGTCGCGTCGGATCGGCGGGTCAGGTGGTGGGGCGGGTGCCGGGGGTGTGGCCGAAGGTGCGGCGGAACACGTCGATGAAGGTACTGGCGGACGACCAGCCGCAGCGGTGGGCGACGGCGGTGACGGGGGTGTCGTCCGCGAGGAGGATCAGGGCGTGGTGGAGCCTGATCTGGGTGCGCCATCGGGGGTAGGTGAGCCCGAGGTCGTCATGGAGGCGGCGGGAGAGGGTGCGGGCGCTGGCTCCGATCTGGCGTCCGAGGTCGCCCAGGGAGCGGTTGTCGGCCGGATCCGCGCGCAGGATGTCGTGCAGTGCGCGGAGCAGGGGGTCGGTGGGGGCCGGCAGGTGCAGGGGGCGTTCGGTGGAGAGGGCGAGCTGGTCGAGCATGACGGCACGCAGGCGGTGGTGGGGCGGGCTGTCGTCGTCGGGGTCGCGGGTGTAGGTGACGATGAGTTCGCGCAGGAGGGGGCTGACGGCGAGGACGGCTGGTTCGTCCAGACCGAGGGGGTTGTCGGTGGTGGGCAGGCCGACGAGGTGGAGGTCGAGTTCGCCGTGGGCCTGGTGCTGGTGGATGGTGCCGGCGGGGATCCAGAGCGCGCGGGTGGCGGGGGCGATCCAGGAGCCGGCGTCGGTGGTCACCGCGATGGTGCCGCGGCTGGCGTAGGCGATCTGGTGGTCGTCATGGCGGTGCGCGTCGATCTCCCCGCCGGACGCCAGGCGCTGGGTCCGGGTCGGCGCGACAGGAGTGTGGCGGATTTTCTGCATCGCCTGGCAATCTAACGAAAGCGCGACGGCGGGCGCCTCTCCCAGCATGAGTGGAATGCGAAGGAATACATCGATCGTGCTGCTGGCCGTGGGGCACGCCTGCGTCGACGTCTACCAGGGCGCCGTCGCGGCGCTGATCCCGTTCTTCGTGGCCGAACGCGACTACACCTACGCGGTCGCCTCCGGCCTCGTGCTGGCGGCGTCCCTGCTGTCGTCGGTGGCCCAGCCGGTGTTCGGGGTGCTCACCGACCGGTGGGCGATGCCGTGGCTGCTGCCGGTCAGCACCCTGCTGGGAGGGGTGGGCATCGCGCTCAGCGGCCTGAGCGGTTCCTACGGGCTCACCCTGTTCTTCGTCGCCGTCTCCGGCATCGGCGTGGCCGCCTACCACCCGGAGTCCGCCCGCGTGGCCCGGCAGGCGAGCCAAGGCAGTCACAGCGCGATGGGCTGGTTCTCCCTCGGCGGCAACATCGGCTTCGCGCTCGCCCCGCTCATGGTGTCGGCCGCGATCGGACACGGCTCCCTGCGGTGGACACCTGTCCTCGTCCTGCCCGCTCTCGTGGGCGCCGCCCTCTGCGTGCCCGTCCTGCGGATGCTCGCCCGGCCCCGTGCCGGCACCTCCACGACGCCGGTGCCCCGCGGCGCGGACGACGTGGCCTCGTTCGTGAAGCTGTCCCTGGCGGTCGTCTTCCGCTCCATCGTGTTCACCGGACTGAGCACCTTCATCTCCCTCTACGCCCAGCAGCGCATGCAGGGCAGCGCCACCGCGGGCACCGCCGCCCTGTTCCTCCTGTTCCTGGGCGGCGCCGTCGGCTCGGTCCTGGGCGGATCCCTGGCCGGCCGCTACGACCGCGTCCGCGTCTCGCGCTGGGCCTACCTGCTCTCCGTCGGCGCCGTCACCGGAGTGATCTACGCACCGGGCATGGCCATGTTCCTCTTCGTGGCCCTCACCTCTGCCTGCTTGTACGTCCCCTTCTCGCTCCAGGTCACCCTCGGCCAGGACTATCTCCCCTCCCGGGTCGGCACCGCCAGCGGTGTCACCCTCGGCCTCACCGTCAGCGTCGGCGGCCTCATCAGTCCCCTGCTGGGACACCTGGCGGACACCACCGACCTCCAGACGGCCCTCACCCCCCTGATCGCCATGCCCGCCCTGAGCTGGCTCTTCCTCCGCACCCTTGCCGAACCCACCGCCCCCGGCGCACACCTCGCCACCCCCGCACCCGCGTCGCCCACCGCGCCGAGCGACGCGAAGACGGTCACCGGCCGATGAGCGGTCCGCGGCCCGAGGGACGGGCGGAGGTGCGCCGCGGACATGCCGCCAAAGGGGTCCTGGCCCGAGCCGGGTTCCGCTGGATCGTGAGCTGTGGCCGTCGTTCCCCGGCCCGCCCTGGGGTCTCCGGCCGGGGATTCTCGGCTGCGGTGATCAACGCGGTGGGGCTAGCGTGGGGGTTTTGCGGAGTGGGGAGGGGTTCGCGGTGCTGGTCATGCCTGGGCGGCGCACGTCGACGATGGAACTGCTGGCCGTCGAGGCGGCGGGCCGTGGGATGTCGGTCAGGGCGGCGGAGGAGCCCGGCCTGACAGGTCCCGCGTACTGGTACGGCGGACCGGTCGCGGGTGCGCGGCTGGCCGGCCGGCTCGGGTTCGCGCTGCTGGAGCCAGCGGACGGCTGGCTCGCCGAGCTGCCGGAAGAGTTCACCGGCCGCCAGGTGAGGGCGGGGACCGTCGCGGACGCGTGGGCGATCGACCGGCCGACGTTCGTCAAGCCGCCCCGTGACAAGTCCTTCCCGGCCGATGTCTACACCGACGGCTCCCGGCTGTCGTCCGCGCTGGACCCGGCGGAGCCGGTGCTGTTGTCCGACGTGGTGACCTTCGCGGCCGAGTACCGGCTGTTCCTGCTGGACGGCCTGATCGCCGCCGCGAGCCGGTACGCGGTGTTCGGTCGGCTCGACCCCCGCCCCCTCGGTACGGACCGCGCGGACCGGGCCACCGCCGCACAGCTCACGGAGTTCGCCGACCGGCTGGCCACCGCAGCCGGGCACACGCTGCCCAGTGCCGTCGTCGTGGACGTCGGGCAACTGCTGGACCCCTACCGTCCGGACCACCGGTGGGCCGTGGTGGAGGCCAACATGGCGTGGTTCTCGCATGCCTACGCAGCCGACCCGGCACGGGTGCTGGACGTGGTCCTGCGGGCGGCAGGACCACGCGAGCACGCACGGCCGCGAGACCTGGCATTCGAACGCCACTGATCCACACCTGCAGAGCCGGACTGCCCGCCGGCCGGCCCGGGGGCGGTTGGCTGTGCAGGGCTGAGTCAGACTTTCGGTGGGGTGAAAACGGGAGCGCGCTGTCCCAGGAAGGCGCTAAGCCCTTCTTTGATGGTCGCCTCCCACACGACTGCGGAGCGGTAGACGATCGCGAGTCCGTCATCACGGGTGGCCGTGCCTCGCCCCTGCTTGAGCAGGCTGAAAGACCGTTCCACGACGTTCCTGCGCTTGGAGGTCTCGGTGTCCAGCCGGGGGGCCGTCCACCGCTGCGGCCCTTCATCTTGCGATTGGTCTGCAGATCGGCACGCGCGGGAATCACCAAGCGGATGCCACGGGTCGCGAGGTCGCGGTGGTCGGCGGACAGGCGCCCTGCTTTCCCCGCGCTGCGGGGAAAGCAGGGCGCCAGGCGTGCCCACGGCTCGTCGTTCAGCGGGCGCATGCGTCCGCTCGTGGTCACCGGGTCCTGTAGGCGGTGGCCAGCACGGAGACAGTGACCCGATCGGGCAGGGTGCCGCCGTCGTTCAGGTCTGCACCACTCATGTGGCGTGCGCTCGGCGTCATCGCCACCAGGTCCAGCGCATCCAGCCTGGACAGGGTCGCGGAGTACTCCACCTGTTCGGTGACGACGGCCTCGAAGAAGGGGGCGAGTGCGCGGTACAGGCGCTGTTCCTTGGCCGGGTCGATCGTGATCATCGCAGGCACCTGGCCACGCAGCTCGGCCAAGTGCCGGCCGGTGGGTCGGACCACGATCAGCCGGCCGGTCGGGCGCAGTACGCGGTGGAACTCGGCCGGGTTGCGTGGGGCGAACACGTCCAGCAACACATCGGCCGTCCCGTCGGCCAGCGGGAAGGGACGGAAGACGTCCCAGGCCACCGCGGCGGCCCGGTCGTGGGCACGGGCTGCCAGGCGCAGTGCGCGCACCGATGTGTCCAGCCCCAGACCACGGGCGCCAGACAGATGGTCGAGTACGCCGGCCAGGTAGTAGCCCGTGCCACACCCCACATCCACCACCGTGGCCTGCTCAGACACGGCGTCGGCCGCCAGGCGGGCCCCGACATCGCGGATGGGCGCGTAGGAGCCGGTGGACAGGAACCGGGCCCGGGCGTTGACCATGGCTGCGTCGTCCCCGCTGGTGGCGCGGGTGCCCGTCAGCAAGCCGGCATAGCCGTGACGGGCGATGTCGAAGGTATGGCCCCTCGGGCAACGGAGTGCGGCGTGGCCGGGGTACAGGCGGCGCGTACGGCACACCGGGCAACGCAGCACGTCGAGGGACAGATCGAGGGCAGGGGGAAACGGCACGGACACGAGGCACTCCTGGCAAGGGGTGAAGGGAAGGGATCGTGCCTGCGCGCTCAGAGCCTCACTGCCTCAGGAAGGAACGGGCAGAGGAGATTTGGTTCCTGCGGCAGGCACACCAAGGAGGGCGACGCCGTCCGGCATCGCCCTCAGCGCCTTCCGGTCACAGGAAGCAGCGGTGCGGGGTGCTCATGAATGCCACGTCGTCAGTCTACGAGGCCGGCGAAGGCCCTTCATGCTTCCGTGCCCAAGAGTGGGGAGACACGACCTGGCGCGCGTCACCGCCGGCCCTGAACCTCACTGTCCACACCGCGGATCTGCCGGCAGGCTCCGTCATCGCGACCATGCGCACGCCCGCTCCAGGCAATCAGTGGCTGCTCATCCGCGGTGGTCCTCCCAGGTCGTCACCCTGAAGGTGTAGTCGACGGCCCACTCGACCTGATCTTGTCCCAGGCGGGTCCACTTCACTTCCTCGGCAAGGGCCCGGGCAACCCTGCCCTCAGAGGTCTCCAGGCACAGCACGGTGCCGCGCTTGATCGGGTCCTCGTCCCTGAGCAGGTCGAAGCCCTCGACGGTCTGGATCCCGCCACCTCTCGCAGCCTCCAGGCACTGTTCTGCCGTCGTGATCGGCGCATTGGCCGCGCCTGCGTGGGCTACGTGCACCTCAAGTCCGAAGGAAGCGCACCGGGTGAGCGCAAGGTCCGCCTCCTCGGAGACGGCAACCCGGCTGCGGTCCGACCCCGCTCGCCCCTCGTCGAAGTCGACGAAGGCGTTCCAGCACTCGTTGGTCCGCGGTGTGCGGAGCTTGAGCAGCCGGTCGGGGTAGACCAGTTGGTACGCCGACTCGGGTTCCTGAGACGGAGCGCCCGTCTGAACCGAGGTGGGGGCGGCGGACACCGTCGAGGGACGCGTGGCCCCCTGGGACGGGGTCACAGGAACTGCTGCCGCGGGGCGCTTCTCGTCGTCCTTGTTCTCCAACACCTCTGGTGGGTAGATCCGCTGGGAGCGGCATGTTGTCGCAGGGAGCCGCATGCTCTGCTCGGGTCGGATCCGCACGTGGAGGCCACGTTGACGGTAAGCGGGTGCCAGGTGCCCGTCGTGGGCCGGTGATCGCGTCGAACGGCCCCGGGGCCCCGTTGCGTGGCGTCAGCATCGGCCGTTCGCCGCCCGACGCCCATGGAGTGCGTCGCTGCGCCGTCGTTCGATCTCCGCACGCAGACGCTGCACGCCGTCCCTCAGGTCCTCCATACGCAGTCCAGCGTGGTGGTCCTGCGTGCCTGCGGCCGCAACCGTCACCGTGGCAACCCATCTGCCGGCCGCGGACTGGCATCATGCTCGAATGGCCCAAGACATCGTGTTCTTCCTCGCCCCTGACGACGCGACGGCAGCCTCGACGCGCCTGCACGGACCCGGGAAGAAGTTCGAGTCTGTCGCCTGCGGTTCTATCGAGCCGGACACCGCCATCGCCGAGTGGGACATGTACTTCGAGGCGCCATCGGCCGAGACCCCGCCGGCTGAGCAGCTGTACGCGTGGCGGCCGTGGCCGGAATGGGTCACCACCCCTTTGAACGACGGCGTCGAGGTGTTCGCGCTGCCGAAGCGGCTGACCCGAGCGCTCGCGAAAGCGAGTTCCGCCGAGATAGAAGGTCTCGCAGACCGCTGGATTTCCCGGCTCCGGTCTGACGAGAGCACCGATATGACCGACGGAGAACTCCACGCAGTCCTGCGGGGCGTTGCCCGCCTCGCCGCCTCTGCGGTGCATACGCGTGGCGGCCTCTACAGCTGGAGCTACTGACCGTCCACCCACGGGGAGCGGTTCGCTCTTGACTCCGCTGCACTCCAGGAGTTCGGTTCCGGTGGCGGCCTCCTCACGGCTGCCGCCATGGCGATCCTCTCAGGTTGCCAGGTTCCGGCAGCGTGACGCGAGACCGCCTGCCGATCACCACCCACGAGGAAAGCGTGGGGAAGAGCCATCCTGTGAACCCGGGTGCGAGGAGGTCGGGGCGCCGGGCCGTGGCCCGGCCCCTGGGACACAGGCGAACGTGTCGGCAACTCGTGTGGACCGACCCGACCGGACGGCTCACCGCCCCCATGGATGTGACGGACGGAGGAGACAGATGAGTGCCATCCTCATGCTGTTCGGATCGCTCGGGGGATTGGTGGTCCTCCTGGTGATCCTGCTGCTCCGCCGCACCAGGAACCCGACGGAATCCGCCGAGGGGCTGCGGATCGAACAGGAGGCCCGGCGTCAGGCGCAGATGGATCGTGTCTCGTACAACGCCCGCGCCGTCCACAACTCCATGCCCACCGCCGGCGACAGCTATCAGAAGCGCCATCACCGAGGCTGAGCCGCGGCGCGGCAGAAGGTCCGGGCGCGATGCTGCCCGCCCGCCGACACGAGCCGTGGCCCCGGCGTTGTCGTCGGGGCCACGGCGGGTTCGGGTCCTGTGGGGTCAGCGGCCGGATCGATGCAGGGCGCCGATCGCCGGAACCCTCGCGTGGGAGCGGTGGGTCGAGGCGTCCGCGATGAAGACCTGGCGCGGTGCGCCGGGGCGGACGCTGCGCCTGGGGTTGTCGGCACCTCCCGCCCCGGCGCCCAGGCCGTCGTTGTGGTCCGCCCAGGTCGTCTCGTAGTAGGTCACTGTTTCGGGTCGTCGCTGACGGTAGGAGAAGATCGCCCGGACGGTCTGCGGTGGGGGCTGCGCGCGGAACAGCTTCTTGGGCGGTTGGAAGGTGAGCGATTCCCGGCAGCCGATGTTCAGGTCCTGGTCGTGCACGGTGTGCCGATCCTGAACCTCTCGCCAGCCGAGTTCCCCCACCCCAGCCATCAGGTCGTCGTTGTACAGCGCCTTCATGCCAGGAACGTGTCCGGTGAACTCGGCCGCGAGGTACGAGAGGACGCCGGACGCGTCTGCTTCGGGAATGGCGGAGCCGAACAAGGTGGCGTAGAGACGGTTCTCGTCGCCGCCTTGGGCGAGCGGATCCCTGATGTCGATCAGCTTCGCTCCCGCGTAGGGGAAGGGGTGGTGAGGGGTCCTGACGAAGAGCAGGTGAGGGTCGAGACCGAGGTCGCGCAGGATGGTGAACGCCGGCTCCAGCCAGATGGTCTCGGCAAGCAGCCGCGGCCGGGCTTGTGCAAGGTGCTCGTCCCCTGCGTCGAACTTGCTGTAGGCGGCGTACGCCTCGTCGAAGGAACGGGCCAGACGAACGGAGAGCGCCACGTCTTCACTCCTCCCGGCCCGCCTGGAAGCAGGCCGAGGGTGACCTACCCGCCCGCCCCACCCGGAACCTCAGGGATTTCCCTGGTTGATTGTCGCCGCTGAGTCAGGGCCGACCCCGGGCGGGTCCGCACGTGCACTTCTCATGAAAGCCCCCTCGCCGTGGTGATCGGCGCCTCCCCCCGACAAGTACGCCGACGGCGGTCCGGCGACGGGTACGGACAGGCCGGATCGGTCCATCGGTCCATCGGTCCATCGGTCGACGAGGGTCGCGAAGTTCGTCGAAGCGCCCGTGCGGAACCGAGACCCCTGGGGTCAGTCCTGGTCTTGGGGGTACTGAGCCGCGTACCCACTGGAGTCGACGGCGGGGTTGCGCAGCGCCCCCCAGAATCGGTCGTCAGGTATCGGTGGCAGTGGCGCATGGCCCAGGTCCGCATGCAGATCCGCACGCCAGTCGAGAGTGAAGTGGCTCCGGGTCTCCGCGCTCTCGCACACGGATCTGTAGGGGGAACCCCAGAGCCCGAGGGCTATCTTCTCCGCGGCCCACCTGCGCGTGCGGTCTCGTCCGGCGTCGGCCTGTGCGAGCACCGCGCGGAGTCGCAGGGCGAGCGGGTCGGTCTGGTCCGGCCGCGGTAGGGCCACACCACGCTCCCACGCGTCCAGGGCTGCCTTGACCTCCGGGTAGTCGTTCAGCCCCGATTCGACCGCCAGTCTGCGCACCTGCTTCCGCGCGGCCTCGACCACCTGCTCATACGGCAGGACCGCGATCAGCGCTCCGAGTTCCTCATGCCCGTTCAGGTGGCTCACGTGGAGGAGGTCGGTGGGACGGTAGGACAGGTCCAGCTCTGGCAGCTGCTCATCCGGCCCGGGAAGGGGCGCGTCGGCACGCCACTTCGGCCTGGCGGGGGGAGACGCCTCCCAGAGCAGCCGGCCGTTGAACGTGACGACACCAGCGTCCTGACCGCGCTCAAGCGTGTCGGCCAATTCGGCCAGGTAGTCACCCAGCGAGTCGGCCTTCCCGAAACTGGTGCCGGTCTCGTCGAAGAACCGCCCGATCGCACCGAAGGAACCCCGCCCCGTGCGGCAATCCATCAGAAGACCGTCCGACGTCACGTCGTAGGAACCGAACTTCACGTAGTCGTGGAGCCAGTAGTCCTCGGTCTCCCCGTCGAGGCCCTGGTCGATGCCGCGCATGAACCCGGTGTCCCTGAGGATTCCGTTCACTCCGAGCAGCCGGTCGCCCGTACGGAACCGGAAAGACTCAGGTCCCTCCAGCGCCCCGTCGTGCCGGAGGAGTGAAGCGACCAGGTCCGGAGGAAGGGTGACCCCCAGTTCCCGTTGCGCTGCCGCGATCTCCTCGTCTCCTGCGGGCGGCCGAAGCGTGGCGAAAGTGCGGGGCGCGTGCTCCCGCAGCCACGCGTCGATGCGATTCCATGAGTCCTGGACCAGGTCTGACGTCATGGGGCCGACCTTAGAGCCGGCGACTGACAACAGCTTGATCGTCGCTCGACAGCAACAACGCCGGCACCCCGTCACGCGGTGTTCGGACTGTTCTTGAGCATCAGATCGCGGCGTGGGTGTCCTTCACATGCCCGCACCTGACCCACTGGTCTCCGCCCACACCGCCGTGGTCGGGGAACTCCGTCCGGCAGGGATCGTCGCCACCCGAGCCCCTGTAGCGCCGGCAACGGCACCAATGCGGGGTCGGCGGGGACGGCAGCTTTCCGGAGCACTTGAATCCGAGCGAGTTCCGCTCCACGGAGGTCAGCTCCAACCCCGACTCGTGGATCATCGCCATGGCCTTGTCCTGTGCCCCGACGAGCAGCGCGGCGGCCTCGGCCAGCATCCGCGACTGCGCGTCGGTCCTGTCGTTCCGCTTCGACTCGGACATCTGCGTCCTCCTGGTCGGTCAGATCTGGGCGTGCTCGGATGCCGTGTGCTCACAGATCCTGGTGGGCGATCCCGTACCGAGGTCCGGACCGGTGAAGTCGATCCAGGTGTTGAGGCAGGGTGCTTCGTCACCCGAGCCGCCGTAGTCCCCGCAGCCGCAGATGTGCGGGGTCGGCGGGGGGTCCAGCTCGGCCAGGCAGGGGCGGCCGACCCAGTCGCGTTCCTCGGCGGACAGGTCCGCGCCCGAGGCGCGTGCGAGGTCCGCGGCCTTGCGGCGGGCTTCGATGAGCAGGGCGCCCACCTCGGCCAGGGTCCGGTTCTGGGCTTCCGTTCTGTCATTCCCGTTCACGGCTGCCGTCCTACCAGGGAACGCGGGCCGGTCCCCCGCGGCACGCCCGTAGGGCTTCTCCAGACCATCCGCCCGGGGGCAAGAACGACCACGCCGGTCGTGGGAAGCGGGGTGGCCAGGCCCGTGGCCACGCGTACGCCGGGCCACGGAACGCTCATCGACCAGAAGTGCCGCCTGTCACGGCAGCCGGTCGAACGCCTGGTCGGCGTCGGCCACGGCTTCGGGGTGGACGTCGTGGGCTGTGCGGCCGGCGGCGATCTTCTGCCAGTTGGCCCGGGCGAGGACCCGTTGGACCGCGAGTACCTGGGCGGCCAGCAGGCGTGCCTGGATGCCTTCGCCGAGGGCGTCCGCCAGTGCCTCCTCGTCCTCCAGCTGGTACCGCGCGAGCCGTGCCGCCAGGCTCGGTGTGGTGAACACCAGCCGGTGGAACGCCACCACCTCGGGGTGATCGCTGAGGCCGGTGACCGGGTCGTACCGGTCGAGTCCGGCCCGGAAGTGCCGGTGCAGCGCCGGCACCGGCTCAATGCCGGGCTCACGGTCACGTACGACGCGTGCGGCCTCGCCCTGGTGGTCCGCGAACCGGTCCAGCACCAGGTCTTCCTTGGCGGGGAAGTACCGGAAGAGGGTCGGCTTGGAGACCTCGGCCGCCGCGGCGATGTCGTTGACCGAGACGCGGTCGAAGCCGCGTTCCAGGAACAGCGAGACGGCCGCGTCCGCGATGGCCTCGCGCGTCCGCACCTTCTTGCGGGCCCGCAGTCCCGTCGGCTCACTCATCTGACCACCGTAACATTCATTACCGAGTTGCTTTTTTAACCGAGTAACGTTTTCATGGGCGGCATGAACCAGACAGACACGCGCCCCGTGCTCGTCACCGGGGCGACGGGCCGGGTCGGCCGCTTCGTCATCGACCGACTCCTCGACGCGGGCGTGCCGGTCCGCGCCCTCACCCGTCGCCCCGAAGCGGCGGACCTGCCGGCGAAGGTCGAGGTCCACGCCGGTGACCTCACCGCGCCGGAGACACTCGTACCGGCATTGAACGGCGCGGGGGCGGTGTTCCTCGTCTGGACCGCACCGCCTCGGACCGCCGCGGCGGTCGTCGAGCGGCTGGCGGCCCACGTACGGCGCGTCGTCTTCCTCTCCTCCCCGCACCGGACAGCGCACCCTCTCTTCCAGCAGCCCAACCCCATGGCGGTGCTGCACGCCGACATCGAGCGGCTCATCGCGGCCGGCGGACTCGAGTCGACGATCATCCGGCCGGGGATGTTCGCGTCGAACTCGCTGGCCTGGTGGGCGCCCGCGATCCGGGCCGGCGACGTCGTCCGGTGGCCCTGCGGCGCTGCCGAGTCGGCCCCGGTCGACGACCGCGACATCGCAGCCGTCGTGGCACGGACGCTCCATCAGGACGGTCACGCAGGAGGCGACTACGTCCTCACGGGCCCCGAATCGCTGACCCAGGCCGCCCAGGTGGACATCATCGGTGACGTCCTGGGACGCCGGATCGCGTTCGAGGAGATGACACCGGAGGAGTTCCGGAGCCTGTGGGAGGGTACGGTGCCCAGCTCGGCCATCGAGATGCTGCTCTCCGCCTGGAGCGCGGCGGCCGGACAGCCGGCGCACCTCACCACCACGGTCGCCGACATCCTCGGGACAGCACCGCGAACCTTCCGGCAGTGGGCGGCCGACCACACCACCGCGTTCTCGTACGGTCCGTAGCCTCACCGCCCGCGATCTGCACCCCGAGCCGTACCCCACTCGCGTTCCACGCCGGACGGGAAGACGGTCCTCAACGCGCACGAGTGGGCGGGCCGCCTCGACCCGGCCACCCTCGGCACCTCGGTCGCCGTCGCGCTCCTCCGCCAGGGCGCGCGCGAGGTGATCGATTCCATCCCGCACTGACCGGTCGGAGGTCCGAGCGAGCCCTCGCCCGACCTCCTGACCGCCGAGGGCACCTCGCTCGGCCTCCTTGACCGCCGAGGGCACCTCGCTCGGCCTCCTGGGCCCCGGCGGGCCGAGGAGCCCGAGCGCGGACTCCTATCCGTTCCGTGCGGGCCGGACCATCGCCGTCGACGGGTCACCCTGCGCGCGACCTGCCGTCCGGACGCCGGGCTCGGCATCCGCGGCCGGGCAGGAGCACCCTGGAGAGATGAGCACCGCGCCGATAGTCGTCCACCCGCCCTCCCCCAGTGGAGGCCGACGTGTCACGGTCCGTGACGGCGGGATCCTCGGCCTCGCGCACAGCGACCGGGACGTCGTCGAGTTCCTGCGGCGGGCCGGCCTGGAGGATGCCGAGGTTCTCCTCGACGATCCGGCATGGGTGAAATGGCGCGGCGGGCGGGCCCACGAGTACGAGGCGGCCTGAGACGCGCCGGCGACCCGCCTGGGTTCCCCACCGGCGGAGCGCCGAGAGGTCCGAGAAGCGAGCCCGCTTTCCCGGCAGCCCTTCCTGACCCCTTCCTGCCGCCCTTCCCGCCCCTGTGCCGACGGACGGAACCCCGAGGATGGATCCGGTCGCCCCACGGGCCGTCCGGCGGCTCACACGGGCCGGCGGCGAGCCTGCCGGACCTCCCGGTCGACGGCCCAGGCATCGGCCACCGGTCCGAGGTGGGTGAGCTTGTCGGGGTTGATGACGGAGCGGATCATGTGGACCTGCCCGTCCAGCACGTCCAGGGCGAAGGTGCGCAGGACGTTTCCGTCGCGGTCGCGGAAGAGCGCGCCCGGCTGGCCGTTGATCCGGCAGGGCGTGCAGGTGATGCCCGTGCGTGCCATCGGGAGGTGAGCGGCTGCCAGCAGCCGCGCGACGTTCTCGGCACCGGCGACGGCCCTGGGCAGCTGCGGTGCCCTGCCGCCCCCGTCACCGACGAGCTGGACGTCGGCGGACAGCAGGCTCTGCAGCCCCTCCAGGTCGCCCTGCGCCATCGCGTCGAAGAACCGCCGTGCCAGCTCGTCCCGCTCCTCCCGGTCGGCCTCGAACCGGGGGCGCCCGTCCTCCATGTGGCGCCGTGCGCGGACGAGCAGTTGCCGGCACGCCGCCTGCGTACGGCCCACCGCCGCGGCGACGTCCTCGAAGTCGAAGGCGAAGACCTCCCGCAGCACGAACACCGACCGTTCCAGAGGGCTGAGCCGTTCCAGGAGCAGCAGAGCCGCGATCGACAGTGAGTCGGCGAGCTCCGCCGCGCGAGCCGGGTCCTCGTACGGATCGTCGAGCAGGGGCTCGGGCAGCCACGGCCCCACGTACGCCTCGCGCCGGACACGCGCGGATCGCAGTACGTCGATCGAGATCCGGGTCACCGTGGTCGACAGGAACGCCTTGGCCGACACCGGCCGCACGGCCGTGGCGTCGTAGCGCAGCCAGGTCTCCTGCACCGCGTCCTCCGCCTCGCTGACGCTGCCCAGCATCCGGTACGCGATCGAGAACAGCAGAGGTCTCAGTTCCACGAACTCCTCTGTCTTGTCCACTCCTTGCTCCCCTCCGTGCGAGTCTCCCTTGTCGATCATGGCACTTCCGGTTCCGGAGGGCGGCGGTTCCCCGCGGACCGAAGATCACGATCACGGCGGCCTCCGTGATGTGACCCACGTCTCCCCCGTTCTCCGCGCCTCGATGTCACTCACCGCGCCGCTGCCTCGTCTCGGTTCCAGAAGACCTCGACCAGGGAGTTGACGATGAACATCGCGCTGTGGATCACCGCCGGAGCGCTGGCCGCCGTCTGCCTCGTGGGCAGCTCCAAGATGATCGTGGCCCGCGAGAAACTGGCCGCGGTCGGCGCCTCCGGGCAGTGGGTCATGGAGTTCAGTCCGCATGCCCTCAAGGCCATCGGCGCCGTCGAACTGCTCGCCGCGGCCGGCCTGATTCTGCCCGCGGTCCTCGGCATCGCCCCGGTCCTGGTCCCGCTCGCCGCGACCGGACTCGTCCTCCTGTTCGCCTGCGCGGCCGTGATGCGCCTGCGCAGGGGCGAGCGCGTCACGATCACCGGGGACCTGGTCTACCTGGTCCTGGCCGCGTTCGTCGCGTGGGGCCGCTTCGGCCCCGCTCCCTTCACCGGCTGACCCGGCACCCCCTTCCCGCCCTCTCACCTCCGCACAGACAAGGCACCTCGCATGGACATCCTCCGCAACGTCCTCCTCGTGTTCCACCTCTTCGGATTCGCCGCGATCCTCGGCGGCATCTTCTACCAGCTGCGCGGCAAGGACCCGGTGACCGGCGGCTACATGGTGACCAGCGCGGTCGTGCAGCTGGTGACCGGCGCCGGCCTGGTCTGGACGCGCCTCGCCCTCGACCTGCCGGTGTCGCACCCGAAGATGGGCGTGAAGCTGGCCCTCGACGTCCTGGTGGCGGTCATCGCGCTGATAGGGATGCGCACCCGGGCGGCCTGGGCCTTCTTCGCCGTGGCCACGGTCACGGCGGCCGCTGTGGTGGTGGCCGTCGTGTGGAAGTGACCGGAGCCACGAGGTGCCGGGGCGCCGCACGGCGGACGGCCGGCGCCCCGTCCATCGAGCGGGCACGCGCGGTCACGGCCCCGCTCCCCGGCATCGGGCTTCGCCGGGCCGGGCAGCGGGGCCACGGCGATCCTCCTGCTTTCCGGCGGGAGTAATTGCTCGGTAACGGCGGCTTCCTAGGGTTCCGGCATTCCTTACCTTCTCCCCCGAGGAGTGCCCCATGCCCATCCTCCGAACGCCCCGGCGCAGACGTGCCGTGTGGGCCGCCGCCTCGTTCTCCGCGGCCGCGGCGCTGCTGACCGCTCCCCTGCCCGCGGCCGCCGACTCCGCCCGGTCCGGCGCGGTGACCGCACCCGTCGACGCCGCGCTCGCGGCGGCCGTGCGGGACGGCGGCGACGCCACCTTCTTCGTCGTCCTCAAGAAGCGTGCCGATCTGGGCGCCGCCAGGAAGCAGCGTTCGCACGCGAAGGCCGCCGGGAACGCGTACCAGGCGCTGCGCGCCACGGCCGAAGACGCCCAGCGGTCGCTCGACTCCTTCCTCGACCGGAAGAAGGTCGGGCACCAGGGCTACTGGATCGCCAACGCCGTCCAGGTGACGGGCGGCCAGGACCTCGTCGCCGAGCTCGCGCGGCGCGACGACGTCCAGCGGCTGGTCATGGCGCGGACGTACCGCCTCGACGACGTCGAGGCGTCCGGCGGCGAAGTCACCGCCTCACGCACCGCCTCCGCCGCCACCGGCGACGACACCACCCCCGAGTGGGGCGTCAAGGACATCAAAGCCGACCAGGTCTGGTCGCGGTACGAGAACCGCGGCGAGGGCATCGTCATCGCCAATGTCGACTCGGGCGTCCAGTACGACCACCCCGACCTGGTCGCCAACTACCGCGGCACCAACGGCGACGGCACCTTCACCCACGACTACAACTTCTACGACCCGTCCGGGACGTGCGCCACCAGCACCACCCCGTGCGACAACAACGGCCACGGCACACACACCATGGGCACGATGGCCGGGAAGAACGGCATCGGCGTCGCGCCGAACGCGAAGTGGATCGCCGCCAAGGGCTGCGAGTCCTCGCAGTGCTCGGACGCGAACCTGCTCGCGGCCGGCCAGTGGATCCTCGCCCCGACCGACCGCAACGGGCAGAACCCGCGCCCGGACCTCGCCCCGAACATCGTCAACAACTCCTGGGGCGGCGGCAGGACGACCTTCTACCAGGACATCGTCGAGGCATGGAACGCGGCCGGCATCTTCGAGGCGTTCGCGGCCGGCAACGACGGTGACGGCACCACGTGTTCCACGACGGCCGCGCCCGGCGCGCAGGCGCCCGCCTACGGGGTCGGCGCGTACGACGCCCAGGGCAGGATCGCCTCGTTCTCCGGCTTCGGCCCGTCGCCGGTCGACGGCTCGGCGAAGCCGAACATCTCGGCCCCGGGCGTCGGCATCACCTCCGCCTGGCCCGGTTCGCAGTACAAGTCCAGCAACGGCACGTCGATGGCGACGCCGCACGTCGCCGGCGCCGTCGCGCTGCTGTGGTCCTCCGCCCCGTCGCTGATCGGCGACATCGACGCCACCCGCCGGCTCCTGAACGAGGGCGCGACCGACGTCGACGACACCCACTGCGGCGGCACCCCCGGCATGAACAACGTGTGGGGCGAGGGCAGGCTCGACATCCTCGCGTCCGTCGACAGGGCCCCGCACACCGCCGTCACCGTCAGCGGCACGGTGACCGACCAGGTCACCGGCGCCCCGCTTCAGGGCATCACGATCGAGGCCGGCAACGACACCCTCGGCACCCGCACCGTCCACACCGGTGCCGACGGCGGCTACCGCCTGGCGTTCGCCCCGGGCACGTACGACTTCACGCTCAGCGGCTACGGCTACGCGACGCGGACCGTCGCCGGCGTCGAGCTGACCGCCGGTCAGCCGCTGGCCCAGGACCTCGCGCTCGCCCCGCTGCCGGCCCACGCCGTCACCGGCACCGTCCTGGACACCACCGGCGCACCCCTCGCCGGCGCCACCGTCCAGGTCGCCGGGACCCCGGTCGGCACGGTCGTCTCGCGCGCCGACGGCACCTTCACGCTGCCGGCGGTCGCCGAGGGCACCTATCCGCTGACCGTGACGCCCACCGCGCCCGTCCTGTGCAACGGCGAGTCCACCACGAGCCTGACCGTCGACGGCGCCGAGACCCGCACGGTCCGGCTCCCGGCCCGCACCGACGCCGCCGGCAACAGCTGCGCCCCCGCCGCGTATTCCTGGATCCCCGGCTCCGGCAAGGTCGCCCTGAGCGGCGACGAGGACGCGAAGACGATCGCGCTGCCGTTCCCGGTGAAGCTGTACGGCGTCCCGTACACCAGCGCCGCCGTCACCACCAACGGCCTGGTGAACTTCCTGGAGCCGCGCGTCGGCGACTACGCCAACGAGGCGCTGCCGACGGCCGGGAAGCCGAACGGCGTCGTCGCCCCGCTCTGGGACGACCTGACCCTCGACAAGAAGTCGAGCGTGCAGACCGCCACCACCGGCGCCGTCGGCACCCGCAAGTTCGCCGTCGTCTGGAACGACGTCCTCTTCGCGGACGGCAGCGGCGCCCGCGCCGCCTTCGAGGCGGTCTTCGACGAGGCCACCGGCTCGATCACCTTCCAGTACCGGTCGGTACCGGGCGGCGGCGCCTCCGCCACCGTCGGCATCGAGAATCAGGCCGGAACCGACGCCCTCCAGTACGCCCACGGCCAGGCCGTCCTGAAGGCCGGTACCGCGATCCGCATCACGCAGGGAGCCCAGCGATGAGAACCCCCTCCTCCCGGCGGGCCCTGACGCTCGCCTCCGCCCTGGTCGCGGCGGGACTCGCCCTGACCTCAGCGCCGCACGCGATGGCCGCCGACGACGCGGCCACGACGGCGATCACGCTGACGAGCGACGAGGCCCGGACCCTCGCCGACCGCATGAACGTCGACGTGTACGGCGACGGCCTGTCCGTCCCCGAGGCCGACACCTCCACCGGCGCGGACACCGGCGCCGCCACGGACACGAACACCGGAGCCGCCTCCGGCGCGGACGCCACCACGTCCCCCGGGGCCGCCTCGGGCACCGCCGCCGCCCCCGTCACCTTCACCGGGAAGTCCACCCTGGAAGGCGTGCGCGGACTCGCCGCCACCGTCCCGGCCGGCTCCGACGGCGGCTACTTCACCGTGCACAGCCTCGGCAACGTCCAGCTGCACAAGGCCGACGGCTCCACCGTCTGGGAGCGCACCAACACCTCCTGGTACACGGACTGGCAGGTCAAGCCACTGCGGGTGTGGCAGGCCGAGCCCTACCCGGTGCGCGTCCTGATGGGCTACAACGCCGTCGCCCCGTTCGCGCCGTACTCCGACCAGGGCCACGACACCGCCGACCTGACCGGGGACGGCACGCCGGACCTCGTCTTCTCGGCGAGCGTCGGCGCGAGTCCCTACCGGCCGATCACCTCGCCCGGCTCGTCGCTGCCGACCGGCACGTTCGTGACGGTCGTCGACGGGAGGACCGGCAAGACTCTCTGGTCGAAGCTGTACGCGTACGCCGCCATGGTCAAGATCGTCGACGGCACACTGCTGATCGCCGACTCACCGCGCCTCAACCAGAACGCGCCGGCCACGCAGACGGCCACCCTCACCGGCATCCGCTTCACCCACGCCGACGGCGTGCTGACCCCGGCCACGACCTGGACGTACGACACGGGCACGACCGCCGCCGCCACCTGGGGCGCCCTGGAGTCCGCCGGCGGCGGCAAGGTCGCCGCGGTCTGGGACCTGCGCAAGACGGCCACGACCGCCTCGCGCGCACGCACCCTCGTCCTGGACACCGCCGACGGCTCGGTCGTCTGGCAGACGGACAGCGCCCTCTACGGCCGCAGGCTGCTCCTCGACGCCTCCCGTGACCGGGTCGTCGCCCTGGAGCAGGCCGACACCTCCGACGCCGTCAGGTACGAGCTCGCCGCCTACTCCCTGGTGGACGGGAGCCGCACCGCCCTCGACAGCCGCGTCAACGTCCTGCCCACCGCGCTGACCGTCGGCGACGCGGCCAAGGGCGGCGGCGCCGAGTACGCGGTGAGCGAGTCCGCGCTCTCGCCGTCGCTCTTCGTGAACTCCAGCACGATCCGCGTCCTGGACGGCGCGGACGGCTCCACCGTCCGCTGGTCGCACACGACCAAGCGCGCCGCCGGCAACGCCAAGGACGGCCCCAGCACCTGGAGCCTCACCGCCACCGGCGGCACGCTCCTCGCCGCCGCGCAGGACGACCGGGACATGGAGTCCCCGCTCAACGTCGGCGGCCTGAGGTACGGCTCGCTGACGGCGTTCAGCAGCGGTGGCAAGGTCACGTGGCGGCGTGACGGCCTCGACGCCTCCCCCATGTACCAGCAGGCGTACGCCTCCGGCGGCGGCCGCGTCCGCGTCGTCGACCAGCAGCAGAACATCCGCGAGTACGCCCTGGGCAGCGGCGCCCTGAAGCGCCTGACGCCGATGCAGGGCGATCTGCACACCGGGCAGGCCGCCGACCTGGACGGCGACGGCGGGCAGGACGTCGTCGTCGGCGGCACCTCGCACGGCGTGTGGGCCTACTCCGGCACCTCGCTGGTCGGCGGCGCCCCGAAGAAGCTGTGGCAGGCCACCGTCCCCGGCGGGGTCCACACCATCGCCACCGGTGACGTCGACGGAGACGGCGGGACCGACGTGGTCGTGGCCGCCGACAACGCCACCGCCGTCCTCGACGGGTCCACCGGCAAGGTCCTGACCACCATCGACGGCGACGGGGCCTACGTCCGCACGGTCACCGTCGCCGACGTGAACGGCGACGGCAAGGACGAGGTCATCGTCCCCACCGACGCGCTGCGCGTGTACGACGCGCGCGGCCGGCAGCTGTGGTCGTACGCCGCCCCGGCGGCAGCGGGCGAGGTCGTCTTCTCCGACACCGTGGTCGCCGACGGGCGGGTGCACACCCAGTACAGCTCCGTGGACGCGCTCGACAGCGCCGCCCCGGCCGCCGACGGGGTGGCCCTCGACGGCAAGGGCGGTGTCCTGTGGACCGCCGTCCCCAAGGCCCCGGCCCGGGCCGCGGACGGCAAGGTGCGCGGCGCGGTCCTCGTCAACGGCGTCTTCGCCTCGCCGAAGATCCCGTACGCCGGAGGACACGCGGTCGTCCACACCTGGATCATCAAGGCCGACCCGACCACGGCCGGTGACCTCTCCACCGCCACGCCACGCGTCGTGACCGAGATCCGGGACGGGCGCACCGGCGAGGTGCTGCACCAGTTCGTCGGCGGCAGCCCCTGGTCGCACGGCAACTACTTCATCGACGGCCAGGACGACCCGCTGTACCAGCTCAGCTTCGGCGTCCTCAACGGCTTCGCCGCCGGCGGTGCCGAGACGCGCAGCTCGGTGACCCTGCCCCTGCGGACCGTGCAGTTCATCGACGGTCCCGGCGGTCGGCGGCTGCTGGCCGGCGGGACAGAGGCGGGGCTCGCCGCGTTCGACCCGGCGATCCTGACGACCGGCTGGTCGTTCCAGTCCGCCATCGGCGGCGCGACCCTCATGGGCGGCCGGAACTACCTCGCCGCCGACCTCGACGGCGACGGCACCGACGAGATGGTCTCGCTGAACTTCGACGACTTCGGCGTCAACCGTGCGGCGGGGCAGCTCGGCGGCGGAGTGCTCTCCCTGAACAACGCCATCCACCAGATGACGACGTTCACGCTGTCCTGACCCGCGGCACGGACCGGCCCGTACCCCCTGGGCGGCGCCCAGGGGGTACACGATCATGGTGACCTCGACAGACTGCCCGGTTAGAGTGTCGCTCCTCATGAACGTGGCACGACCGGACGGCGACCTCCGGCAGAACGACGACGGCACGCCCCCGCCGCTGCGCCTGCACCTCTTCGGCGGCTTCCGAGCGGAACGGGACGGCGGCCCCGCCCTGCCGGGGCGCTGGCCCCGCCCCAGCGCCCAGACCCTGGTGAAACTGCTCGCCGTCGTGCCCGGCCACCGCCTCCACCGCGGGCAGGTGCAGGAGATCTGCTGGCCGAACGCGTCGCCGCAGGCCGCCGTCGGCAGCCTGCGGGTCGCCCTCCACGCCGCCCGGCGCGCTCTGGAACCGGAGCTCGCACCCCGGGCCGCCTCCTCCTACCTCGTCTCCGACGGGACCCTGCTCGGGCTGGACCCGCGTCGGGTGCGGATCGACGCGGACGACGCCGAAGCCCTCGCCACCGCGGCCCTCGCCGCTCGGACGCCCTCCGCCGCGGCGCTGGAGGGGGCGCTCGCCTCCTTCGGCGGCGAGCTGCTCCCCGAGGACCGCTACGCCCCCTGGGCGGAGCAGCGCCGCACCGAACTCGCCGCGCTGCGGCTGCGCGTCCTGCTCTCCCTCGCCGACTGCCGGCTGGCCGACGGGGCGTACGAGGAGGCGGCCGGCGCGGCCCGCCGGGCCCTCGCCGTCGCTCCCGCCGAGGAACACGCCCACCGGCTCCTCATGACGACCCTCCTCGAACAGGGGCTGCGTGCCCAGGCGGTGCGCCAGTACGAGGAGTGCCGGGACGCCCTCGCCGAGGAGCTCGGCATCGCCCCCGGTCCGGAGACGGAGCGCCTGCGCCGCCTCGCCGTCCACATCCCGTCCGGCACCGTCGCCCGCACGGACTCCGCCTCCGGAGCGGTCCTGCCCTCCGTCGTACGGGCGGCCACGAACGGCACACTGCGCGGGCGCGAGGAGCTGCTGCGCACCGTCGTCGCCACGACCGACCGCCCGGTGGTGCTGCTCGCCGGCGAGGCCGGAATCGGCAAGACCCGGCTCGCGGCCCAGGCGGCCCGGGAGCTCGCCGCGTCGGGAGCGGCCCTGCTGTGGGGCTCCGCCCACGCCGCCGAGGGGCACACGCCGTACGGCCCGTTCGTCGAGGCACTGGACGGCTGGCTCACCCGTCGCCCAGAGGCCGACCGGACGCGGATCGCGGGCCTCTGCCCCGAACTCGTCCCCCTCCTGCCCTCGCTCCACCGCGGTGCCGACAGCCCCGCGCCACGGACCCCGGGTGCGGCGGGCGAGGGCTCCTCCGACGAACGGGCCCGCCTCTTCCACGCGGTGGAGCGGCTGCTCGGGGAGATCGGCGGGACCGGCGGTGCCGTCGTCGTCCTGGACGACCTGCACGCCGCCGACGTCGGTACGCACCATCTGCTGGCCCGGCTGGCGCGGCGGTTCTCGGAGGCCGGTGCAGGGGCCTCGTGCCGTTTCCTCGTCACCTTCCGCGACGACGAGCCCCTGCCCGAGGCGGACCTGCTGCGCGTGGCCGAGCTGGTCCGCGCCGGACTGGCCGCCCGGATCGCCGTACCCCGACTGGGCCGGGAGGACGCGCTCGCCCTGGCCCGCGACGCGCGGCCGTCCCCGGGGCGGGAGGCCGACGAGCGGGAACTCGACCGGCTGTGGCGGCTCTCGCTCGGCAATCCCCTGTTCACCGTCGAACTCGCCCGCGCGGGCGCGGCGGAACGGGACCGGGTCAACAGCCGGGACGGGGGCGGCTTCCGGGGCGGCGCCCCTGAGGGCGTGCGCCAACTGGTGGCCCAGCGGCTGCTGCGGCTGGAGCCCGGGGCCCGGCGCATGGCCGAGATCGTGGCCGCCGCCGGAGGGGCCGCCCCGCTCGCCGAGGTCCTCGACATCGCCCGCGACGGCCTCCACCCGCCGATGCCGAGGGCGGAGGCGACCGCGGCCCTCGAAGCGGCCGTGTCCGCCGCCCTCCTGTCCGAGCACCAGGTCAGCGCGGGCGGCCGGAGCGTGACCGGGATCGCTTTCCGCCACCCCCTGCTCCGGCTGACCTGCTACGACCTCCTTCCGCGGCTGCGCTCCCTCGGCCTGCACGCGGCCTGGGGCGAGGTCCTCCTGCGTCACCGGCCCGACGACGTGGACGCGCTGGCCTGGCACCTGCTGCGCGCCGAGGACCCCCGGGCGGTGGACCACCTGCGCCGGGCGGCGGAGCGCGCGGCGGCGCTGTACGCCAACGAGGAGGCGGACGAGTACTACCGCCGCCTGACGCCCCTCGTCGAGGCCGACCCGGCCCAGGCGGCCGGGGTGGGCATGGACCACGCGGGCCTGCTGCACCGGATGTCCCGCTACGGGGACGCCGTCGACGTCCTGCGCGGGGCGCTCGCCGCGGCGGACCGGGCCGGGGAAGCGGACACCGCCGTGGCCGTCACCGCCCGGCTCGCCGAGGCATTGAACCGGGCGGGCCGGCAGAAGGAGGCCCGCCGGGCGCTCGACGCCCGCCGGCCGGGCCCGACGACTCCCGCGGAGGCGGTGGCGGCGCACCACCTGTCGGCCTCCGCGATCGCCTTCGTCGAGGGGCGGCACGCGGAGGCCGTGGAGTCCGCCGCCGCCTCCGCGGGCGCCGCCGCGGAACTGCCCGGCCACGCGGGTGCGCGGGCCCTCGCCCGTGCGCTGGCCCGGCAGGCCACCTCGCTCGGGCTGACCGGACGGCTGCGCGAGGCACAGGCCGCGGCCGAGGAGGCCCTTCCCCACGCGGCCGCGGCAGGGGACGCCTCGGTGGAAGCCCTGGTGCTGTCCATCCTGCGCGAGAACGCCCGCCGGACGGGACGGCTGACCGACGCCGTCGCGTACGGAGAGCGCGCCGCCGCCCTCGCCGACCGGGCCGGCAGCCCGGAGGCGAGCTCCTTCGAGCGCGCCAACCTGGCGGAACTGCATCTGCTCCTCGGCCGGGAGGCCGAGGCGGAGCTGCATGCGGTGACGGCCGAGCGGACCGCCCGTGACCAGGCGCCGCGCACCCTCCCGTACGCCCTCACCGCCCTGGCCCGGACCCGGATGACCTGGAATCCGGCGATGTCGGATGCGCTGCTGTCCCGTGCGCGGCACTGCGCCGAGCGCTCCGGGGACCGGCAGGCTCTGGAGGAGGTGCGCCTGGCGTCCGCCGAACTCGCCCTGCGCACGGCCCGGCCGGAGCGGACGCTCGACCTCCTCGGCCAGGGCCCGACGACGCCCCGCTCGGCCTGTCTGGAAGGCTGGGCGCTGGTCCGCACCGGCCGTCACGCGGAAGCCGTCGCCCTGCTGGAGCGGGAGGCCGGGCACGCCGAGCGGACGGGGCAGCACCTGCTGGTGGTGGAGTCGACCGCGGCGCTCGCCCTCGCCCTCGGTCTCTCGGGCGGGGCGGAACGCGCCACCACGCTCCTCACCGACGCGCGGCGGAGGGCCGAGGCCCTCCCGTATCCGGCGGGCCTCGCCCGGGTCGGGACAGTGGGGGCGGAGTTGAGCGGCCGTCTGTGAGCGGTCGGGACGAGCCCGGTCCCGTCCGGCGGGTCCCACCAGGCCGAGCCGGCGCGGACCTTCCACGAGATGGACTGCAGGGTTCGACGGGGGTCGGCTCCACCGGCCGCGGCCGGATCGGCCGACGTCGACGGCTCGACCCGGTCACGCGCTCAGAGGCACCGCCGGATTCCCTCAGCGGCTGTCCGCGGGCGGAAGGTCGGAGAGCTCCGGATCGGTGCGGCGGGCGTGTGCGAGGACCGTGCGAACGGCCGCCCGCAGGTCGGGCAGTCCGGCGGCCACACGGTCGTCGGCGAAGACCCGGCCTGGGCGGAAGCGCGCGTACGCGCACCAGGTGCCGTCGTCGTCCCGGATCGCCCGGCCGATGGGGAAGCCGCCGGGAAACCCGTCGTCCACGCAGACGTACACCACGCCGCCCCGCTTCAGCGGACGGTCCGGCACCAAGAGGATCCCGCCCTGTCCCGACGGCGGCGTCGGCGCGGTCGATTCGGCAGCCATGTCTCTGTCCCTCCAGCTCAGCGTCTCGGCGGGCGACGGCCGAACCCCCCGTGACCGGCCACCGCCCGCCCCCATGCGCCCAGGCCGGATTTCCCGGATGGCCGGTACTCGGCGGGGCACTTGCGCAAGCTTCGCGGCAGCCGCTGCAATACCGATGAAATTCCGATGATGCGAAGCGGAGGCATCACGTGGGGGCGCAACAGTCGCGACAGCTGCGGCTCATGCTGCTCGGGCCGGTACAGCTCTGGCACGAGGACGACCGGCTGTCGCTCGGGCCGGTCCGCCGCCAGGCGGTTCTGGTCGCGCTCGCGCTGCGACCCGGTGTCCTGGTCAGTCAGCAGCGACTGCTCGATGCGGTCTGGGGCGACGATCCCCCGGGGACCGGCCGGAGCGTCCTGCCCAGCTATGTGTACGCGCTGCGCCGGGAGCTGGACGTTCCGGGCGGCGGACCGGAGAGGTCCCTGATCCGCGGCGAGCGGGGCGGGTATCGCCTGGTCGCCGACGGGTTCAGGCTCGATCTGACGGATCTCGCCGAGCACACCGACGCGGCCCGCCGGGCGAGGACGGCCGGTGACCCGGCCGGTGCGGCGGACCGGCTGGCGCAGGCACTGGCCCTGTTCGACGGGGAGCCGCTGGCGGGGCTGCCCGGCCCGTTCGCCGGGCAGGAACGCGAACGCCTCCTGAACCGGCGCCGCGAGGCACACGTACAGCGGCTGGAGTGCCTGGTCGATCTCGGCAGGCACGGCGAGGCCCTCGACGATCTCACCGAGCTGTGCGCGTCCGGCCCCTACGACGAGCCGCTCGCGGCCCTGCGGATGCGGGCCCTGTACGGCAGCGGTCGCCAGGGCGAGGCCCTCACCGTCTTCGCGGACCTGAGCCGGCTCCTGCGCACCGAGCTCGGCACGAGCCCCGGCGACGCGATCGGCCGGGTGCACGAGGCGATACTGCGCGGGGATCCGGCGGTGCGGCCCGGGGGCCCGGCGACGCACGACCTGGCGGTGCGGCCCGGGGGCCCGGCGACAGTGCCAGGCACTCCCGCGCCCGCCCGCCGGGTGGTCAACGAACTCCCCGGCGACGCGGGCCGCCTGATCGGGCGGGAGACCGAACTGGCCCGGCTGACGGGAGCCGCGACCCCCGGGGCCGTCACCGTCCGGACCGTCGACGGACCGGCGGGAGTCGGCAAGTCGGCGCTCGTCGTCCGCGCGGCCCGCGAGCTGAGCGGTGAGTATCCGGACGGTTGTCTGTTCGTGGATCTGCGCTCCCACAGCACGCAGCAACGGCAGACGCCCGTGCGGACGCTCCAGCGGCTGCTGCGCTCGCTGAGCACGGAGCGCGGCGAGCTCCCGGACGAACTCGACGACCTGGTCTCCGTATGGCGGACGGCCACCAGCGGGCTGCGGCTCCTGCTGGTCGTGGACGATGCCCTGGACGCCGACCAGGTACGACCCCTGCTGCCCGCGGGCGCGGGAAGCCGGGTGCTGGTGGCGGGCCGCCGCCGGCTGGCGGGGCTGGACGCGGATCTGCGGGTCACCCTGGAACCGCTGCGCGCGGACGAATCCGAGTCGCTGCTCGCCGACATCATCGGGGCAGGGCGGTCGAACCAGGAGCCCGACGCGATCCGGCGACTGGCCCGACTCTGCGACGGCCTCCCGCTCGCCCTGCGCCTGGCCGGGTCGCGCCTGCAGAACCGGGCGACCTGGACCGTGGCACACCTGGTGGGCCGGATGGCGGGAGATGACAGGCTCGGGGAGCTGAACGCCGGGGACCGCAGTGTGGAGAAGGCGTTCCAGATGTCCTACGAGCATCTGCCCCCCGAACAACGGCGCGCTTTCAGGACCTTGGGCGTGACACCCACGGTGGAGTTCGACGTGCTGACACCGGCGGCCATGCTGGGACTTCCCGGTGCCGAGACGGAGGTGCTGCTGGAGGAGCTCGTCGACACCAGCCTGGTCCAGCAGCCCCGGCCCGGCCGCTACCGGCTGCACGATCTGGTCAGGTCGCACGCACGACGACTCGCGCACGCGACCCCGGGCGAGACCGCCGGTGCCCGCGAGGCCGCGCTCCGTCTCCATCTGGACGCCGCCCGGATGGCCAGCGACTGGGGCGTCGCGGGCTTCCCGACCGGACCCCGGCCGCAGAACGGACCGTTCGCGACCTGGCAGGAGGCACAGACCTGGCTCGACACGGCAGGCAGCGAACTCGCCGATGTCGTCGGTCACGCCGCGAGCGTCGGCGACGCCGATCACGCCTGCTGGCTGGCCGAGGCCCTGACCGACTACTTCGTCCGGCAGGGCCGCTACCACGAGGCCGAGACGACCCTGGAGACCGCCCTGGCCCACGTGGACGGGACGACGGATCGCCGGATGCCGCCCGCCCTGTGGAACTGCCTCGGCTACACGGCGATCCACCAACGCCGGTACAAGCGGGCCCGCGCCTGCCTGGAACAGACACTGACCCTGCTCGCGAACCGTCCCGACGCCCATGAGGAGAGCCGGACCCGCACCGCTCTGGGTGCCATGGCCCTGAGCCTGGGCGACGCCGGATCCGCGATCCGCCATACGAGCGAGGGCCTCGCCCTCGCCAGGGGCAACGGCAGCGACTGGGTCGTGGCAACCGCGCTGATCGTCCAGGGACTGGCGTATTACTTCGACCACCAGAACGAGAAGGCGCTGGCCTGTTTCGCCGACGCCCTCCCGCACGCGGAGGCCATCGGGCGACCCCGGATGCGGGGCCGGGTGCTGAGCTGCGCCGCCGACGCGCACCTCCGGCTCGGCCGGTTCGAGCAGGCCAAGCGCCATCTGCGAGCGGCGGTCGTGCTGGTCGACCAGGCCGGCGACTACTTCCTCTGCGCCCGCAGCCTGACCCGCCTGGGAACGGCGGAGCAGGCGGAGGGCGACCCGGAGGCCGCGATCGCCCTGCACCATCAGGCACTGCTCCAGCACCACTCCCTGTCCCGCCTCACCGAACCCAGCTACGACTGGCTGGAGATGGACATCCGTTCCCGGCTGGGCCGCGCCTACCTGGCGACAGGACGCTGGCCTCAGGCCGACCGCGAATTCCAGACCGTGCAGGACACGCACACCCGCTCCAAGGCCAACCGCTGACGGCCAGAAGGCCGGTGCGCTCCGTGTCATGGGTCAGAAGGGCTGGGAGATCCCGTGGGCAGAGCACCCGCCGGCGGCTCGCCCAGTCCCGTCTCGGCGGCGGGCAGGGCGCAGACGTAGGCGGTAGAGCGGTCGGTGTCGGGGAGAGGCGCGCCCCGGCCCCAGACCGTCCCGTCCCCTCCAAGCCACCGATCTGATTCGTTCACCCGTTCGCTGAAGGCGGCCTGTGGGACAGTCGGTTCGTGACTCGTCTGGCGGATCCCCTCCGCTTCCTCAGCATGCTCGCGGCATGGGTCGCCACGCCCTGGGCGCTCGCCCCGTACTCCCTGTTCCTCGCCGTGGGATCGGTGGTCCTGCTCGTCTCCGCACTGGCCGTCTTCGTCACGCCCGGCGACAACGGGGTCGAGAGGGAGAAGATCCTCGTCCCGGTCCCGGGTGCGGTGACCATCGGCGTGGTTCTGCTCCACCTCGTCGCGGCGGTCGTCTCCTCCTGGGCGGCCTGGCCGGCATGGGCGGCCATCGTCGTGACCGCACTGGCCACGGCCTCGCTGATCGCCGAACAGCCCCGCTGGCGCGGCCTGCTCACCGTCCAGGGCTAGGCAGTCTCTTACGGATCACCGCACGCGACCCGAGCTGTTGGTGGCGTGCTGGCCTCATGCGACCTGAGCACCGTGTGACCAGGAACCACATCGGGGTGTCGTCCGCGCCCCGTGGGCCAGGTCGAATCCCTGGTGCCGGACCGCACCCAGGCGTACGCGCGGACCGGCCGGCGCAGCGGGCCGAGGCACCGGTTGCGGCGCCCCGGCTCCGCCCGGCGTCAGCCCTGACCGGCGGGACGCAGTTCCCGTTCGAGGGCTGACAGGGCGAACGCGTGGGGGGAGGTGTGCTGCCAGCGGGACCGTCCGAACATCACGTCCTCGGAGAGTCCGCTCAGCATGGCCACGGCTCGGACGGTGAACTCGGAGAGGTCCACATCGGCGAAGTGCCCCAGATCCCGGCCCTCTCTCAGGATGGCTTCGAGTCGCTCGTCCCAGCCGTCCAGCAGCTCCGTGAGGATCCGGCGGCCCGCTTCGTCGTGGCGCTGGGCCAGGACCTGCGTCCACAGTGCGTAGCGTTCGTCGCCCTGGTGGGTGGGCAGGTAGAAGCGGACGAACAGGTCCAGCTTCTCGGCGGGAGACGCGGCCTGGTCGGCGGCCTGCTGAAACCGGGTCCAGAGGTCCGTCTGGCTCCATGCGAGGACTTCGAGCAGGAGCCGGTCCTTCTTTCCGAAGTGGTAGAGGATGTGCCCGGTGCTCATGCCGGCCCGCGCGGCGATGTCCGACATCCGCAGGGCCGCCGTGCCCTTCTCGGCGATGACGCTGACGGCGGCACGCATGGCCCGTTCCCGCGCGTCGTCCCCGCTGGGCTGACGTTTCCTGTCGATCGGGACCCGGGCCCTGGGCCGCGAGGCGGCAGCGGCCTCGACGCCCCTCGGCGAGGTGCGGCGGTCGGGCCCGGTCTCTGACGTCGCCATGAGCTCACTTTCGGTTCCGGGAGATCCAGGTCCCAAGTCTAGGTTCCAAAATTCCAGACCTCTGATCTAGACTAAAAATCTAGTCAGAACGATGGGGCATGACGGCCGACCCTGCGGTCGCCCCGATGACCAGCGGCCCGCCTGCCCTACTCACCCCCCAGGAGACACCCGCATGACGCGCGGATTCGATGTCGTGGAGACCTGTATCGCCGACCTGCGCGCCGCGCTGGAGAAGGGCGAGACGACCGCCGTCGGGCTGCTCGACGCCTACCTCGCACGGATCGAGGCGTACGACCGGCCCGGAACGGCCACCGCCCTGAACGCGATGGTCGTGATGAACCCGCGCGCCCGGGCGGAGGCGGAGGCGTCCGACGCCCGCCGCGCCCGCGCCGAGACGCTGGGCCCGCTGGACGGCATCCCCTACACCGCCAAGGACAGCTACCTCGCCGAAGGACTCACGGCCGCGTCCGGCTCCCCGGCGTTCGAGCACCTCGTCGCCCAGCGCGACGCCTTCGCCATCGAGCGGCTGCGCGCCGGCGGCGCCGTCCTCATCGGCCTCACCAACATGCCGCCGATGGCGAACGGCGGCATGCAGCGCGGCGTGTACGGCCGCGCGGAGAGCCCGTACAGCGCCGACTGGCTCACCAGCGCCTACGGCTCCGGCTCCTCCAACGGCTCCGGCACGGCGACGGCGGCCTCCTTCGGAGCGTTCGGCCTCGGCGAGGAGACCTGGTCATCGGGCCGCGCACCCGCCTCGAACAACGCGCTGTGCGCCTACACCCCCAGCCGCGGCGTGATCTCGGTGCGCGGCAACTGGCCGCTGGTCCCGACCATGGACGTCGTGGTCCCTCACACCCGGACCATGGCCGATCTGCTCGAACTGCTCGACGTCATCGTCGCCGACGACCCCGACACGCGTGGGGACCTGTGGCGCGCCCAGCCGTGGCTGGAGCTGCCCTCGCCGTCGCAGGTGCGCCCCGCGTCCTACCCGGCCCTCGCGCCCGCCGACTCCGAGGCCGCGTCCGGCGCGCTGGCGGGCAAGCGCGTCGGCGTGCCCCGGATGTACATCAACGCCGATCCCGACGCCGGGACGAACCCCGAGGGAGGCATCGGCGGCCAGACCGGCCAGCGCGTCGACACGCGTCCCTCGGTGATCGCCCTGTGGGAGGCCGCCCGCCGCGACCTGGAGGCCGCCGGCGCCGAGGTGGTCGAGGTCGACTTCCCCGTGGTGTCGAACTACGAGTCCGACCGTCCCGGAGCCCCGTCGCTGCTCACGCGCGGACTGGTCCGTCGCGAGTACCTGACCTTCGAGATCGAGGACCTGTCCGCCTGGGCCTGGGACGACTTCCTGCGCGCCAACGGCGACCCGGCACTCTCCACCCTGGCCGACGTCGACGGCGACCGGATCTGGCCCAAGCAGGGGGGCGAGCTGCCCGACCGGTACGAGGGCTTCGACGACACGATCGGCGAGTACCCCCGCTTCGTGCGCGAGCGCCCCTACGCGTCCCTCACCGACATGCCGCTCCTGGAGGAGGGGCTGCGCGGGCTGGAGGAGACGCGCCGCGTCGACCTGGAGCTGTGGATGGACGGGCTCGGCCTGGACGCGGTCGTCTTCCCCGCTGTGGCCGACGTGGGCCCCGCGGACATGGACGTCAGCGTGGCCTCCGCCGACCTGGGCTGGCGCAATGGTGTCTGGGTCGCCAACGGCAACCTGGTCCCCCGCCACCTCGGCATCCCGACCGTGACCGTGCCCATGGGCACCATGACGGACACGGGCATGCCCGTCGGGCTGACCTTCGCGGGCCGCGCCTACGACGACAACGCCCTGCTCTCCCTCGCGGCGGCGTTCGAGAAGACCGGCAGCCGGCGCACGCCCCCGCCGCGCACCCCGCGCCTGCCGGCGCAGTGACCTGACCGCCCCAGGGGAGGGCTGAGGGCCAGGCCCCGGGGCCTGGCCCTCAGCGGTAGGGGTTCGGGGTCCGCCGGTCACCGGTGATGGCAGTCCCAGTGTCCCTTCACCCAGTGGTGATCCCAGTGGGCGGGGACGTAGACCCACTTGTACTGGCGGTCGTGGCTCCAGTGGCCCTTGTGCCAGTCACCGTGCTTGTCGTGATGGCCGGGGTGCCACTTCTTGTGGTGGGTCCACTTCTTCTCCCAGTGGCCCTTCACCCACTTCTTCTCCCAGTGCCCCTTCTTCCACTCGCACCGGTCGTGGTGATCGTGACGGTCACCCACCACGACGGTCGAGACGGATGTGGGCGCGGGTGCCGCGGTGGCCGTGCCGGACATGCCGAGCGCGGCGCCGCCGGCCAGCATTCCCGTCGCGGCGGCACTCGCCACCAGACGACGGGCGCGCATGGACGCGGTCATCGGACGCACCTCCCTCGATCGATCGACTGCCGGAGCACGTCGAGTCCTGCCGTGCGGTTCGGACGGCTGCTTCGTCGTGCAGGGTCACCAGGGATTCGGAGCCGCCCCGCCTGCAGATGAGGAAGCGCCGGAAAACATCGTGATCGGAGTCGGACCGTCGCAGGGCGGAGGGGTCCATGCGAGGTCGGACCGCAGGTCCGGGCCGGTTCCAAGGCCGGCGAGTGGCGGAACGGTGACGGGGGCCGGGGCGGGCGAAGCCGCGCCACCGGGACGCCACCCCGCCCGCAACGCCGGGGGCCGTGACGCCTCCGAGCCCGGGACAGCGGCTTCCGGTGCGGGGCGCCTCCCCGGCCGATCCGTCATCCGTGCCCGGAACGGCTACGAATCCCTCACACAAGAACCCCTCGTCTCCAGGGAGCGGTCATGACCATCACCGCACCACCCTCGACGTCCGGCGCGACGTGCCTCGTCGTGGCTCTGCCCGGCGGTCTGCGCAGCCCGGCCACCGCCCGCCGCATCGCGGCCGGATGGCTGGAGGCGGCCGCGTGCGCCCGGACGGCCGACGCCGTCCTGATCGTGTCCGAGCTCGTCACCAACGCCGTCCGTCACACCCGCGGCCCGTGCCTGCTGGCCCTGGCCGAGCGCGGCGGGTCCCTGGACATCGCGGTCACCGACCGCGGCGAGGCAATGCCCGAGATCCAGCGGCCCGCGGGTGGCGACCACCGGGGCGGGTTCGGCCTGGAGATCATGCACCACCTGGCGGATTCCGTCAGGGTGGTCCCCCGGGTCGGCGGCAAGACCGTCCACGTCTCGCTGCAGGCGCAGGCGCAGGCACCGGCACGCGAGCGCCGGAGGCCACCGTGACGGCCCCCCGCCCCGGTCACGGACTCACCCGGCTGGCCCGGTCACGCGGCACGACCCCGCCGAAGACGGCAGAGTCGAGCACGTCGCACCGCCTGAGCAGGGCGACTCCGTCGCACGCCCGGGCGGCCGACCAGCAGAGGCACGATGACGGGGGACGACCATTGCCTCACCCATCCGATCCGAACGCCCGCCTCGACACGCTCCTGCTCCGGGCGGCCGAGGGCGACCGGGAGGCGTTCGCCCGCGTCTACGACGCACTGGCCCAGCCGGTGATGGGGCTTGCCTGCCGGATCCTGCGGGACGCCGGCCAGGCGGAAGAGGTCACGCAGGACGTCATGATCGAGGTCTGGCGGACGGCGGACCGCTTCCGGCCCGACCTCGGAACGGCGAAGGCGTGGGTGCTCACCCTCACCCACCGGCGTGCCGTGGACCGGGTACGCACCGTCCAGGCGAGCAAGGACCGCGAAGTCCGTGCCGGGATGCTGTCGCCCGACCGGGACGTCGACCAGGTCGTCGAGGCCGTCGAGAACAGCGACGAACGGCGCCGTGTCCATCGCTGTCTGGCGTCCCTGGAACGCTTCCAGCGTGTTCCCCTGGTCCTCGCCTACTACCAGGGCATGACCTACCTGGAGGTGGCACGTGCCCTGTCCACCCCCGAGGGCACGGTGAAGTCCCGCATGCGCAAGGGCCTGGAAAAACTGCGCGCCTGCCTGGAGGCCGGGTCATGACAACGCCAGGAGATCCGCACCTGGGGGCCGCCGCATACGTTCTGCACGCCTTGCCCGCCGCGGAGGAAGCCGCCTTCGAGAATCATCTCGCCGGCTGTGAGACCTGCCGCCAGGACGTCGCCGAGTTCCGGAGGACCGCCGCCCGGCTCGCCTCCGCCGAGACCGCGCCGGTGCCCGAGCAGCTGCGTGCGCGCGTCATGGAGCAGATCTCCCGCACTCCGCAGGACCGGCTCCGTCCCGCCGCCCGGCCGCGTGGCGGCTCCCGCGGCCGGACCGGCCTGCGTCTCGCGCTCGCCGCGAGCATCGCGGCGGCGGCCGTGCTCGGTGCGCTCGCCGCCCGGGAGCATGCGGACGCCGAGGAGGCGCGCGCCCAGGCAGCCCAGGCCCAGGAGCAGGCCCGCACGGCGGGCGGAACCTTCGCGGACGTCCTCACCGCCCCCGACGCCACCGTGCACGCCGGCGAGCTCGCCGACGGAGCCCAGGCGGCCGTCGTCGTCTCGCGCGAGCAGGCCCAGGCCGTCTTCACCGCCCGCGGTCTCCCGGCGCTGCCCAGCGACAAGGCGTACGAACTCTGGTACGCCGACGAGGCCGGCGGCCTGCGCCCCGCGGGCCTTCTGGACAGCACCGGCGACCGGGCGACCCGTGTGCTCGCCGGTCCCCTGGGCGACGCGGTCGCCGTCGGTATCACCGTCGAACCCGCGGGCGGCTCCGCCCAGCCGACCACCGAACCCCTCGGCCTCATCTCCATCGGCGCCTGAACAGCGAGCGACGAAAGCACGCCTCTGCCACCCCCACGGAGTTCCAGGCGATCGGACCGCGGGGTGACGCCCGCCTGAGTGCGTACGGGGTGCGGACGGCACCGGACGCCGGCACCGTCCGCCGGCTCCGTCCGCGGCCGCGCCACCGACGGCGCCTCACCACGGTCGTCAGCCGTCCGCCGCGAAGACGACTCCGCCGGCGTCACCACGGTCGGTCTCACCGTCGAACCGGGCGTGGGGGGGCGTTCGGGTGAACCGCCGGGATCACGCGTCACGGCCGCGGCATACGGATTGTCACATCGGTATGACAACAGCGCACCAGACCTTCCCCCGCCAGGTTCTTCGCCCCGCGCACGGGCCCTTCCCCCGCCGTCCGGAGGAACTGCCCGAGCCGGGCGAGCGGCGCCGGCTGCGCGAGCAGTGGGGCCTGTCGACCCGTCAGGTGGCTCGGGCCTTCGGAGTGACACCGGCCACGGTCCGTTCCTGGGAGTCCGGGCGGTCGACTCCCCGGGGCGCACGCAGGGAGGCGTACCGCCGGTTCCTCGCAGGGCTGGCGCAGCACACCGGCCCCGATGCCGGACCCCCGGCCGCGACCGCGCGCCCGGGGCGGCGGCGCCCTGCGGCGAACCCCTCTCGCACCACCCGGACTTCGTCGGACGGCGTCACGCCGGGCGGACGGCCGGACGCCCACGGCTCCCGGCCGACGGGGCACGAGGGCGCCGGATCGCTGCGGGTGAAGCACGTCGGTCGCGATGCGGCCGATCCCGTGTCGCCCCGGCGGATCCGGCGCCTGCGGCTGCTGGGGGTGGCGGCCTGTACGTGGTCACTCGCCTGGTGGGTCGTCCTCACCTGTCCGCCCCCGCTGTAGCGGCGGCGCTCCGTCCCGTCCCCGCCGGTGGCGCTCACACGATCCCGGTGACGTTCACCCGCACCGCCTCCGGGGGAAGCGCGGCGGCGGCCGCGGCCGCCGCCGCGACGGCCCGGGCCGTACGGGCGGCCTGGTGCTGTGCCCGTACGACGACGTCGACGCGCAGCCCGCTCACCGTGCCACCGGAATCGAAGGTGACGAGCACCGCGCCGCGCGTATCGGCGCCACGGCCGGCGGACGGCACGGTCACGGAGGCCCTCAGCAGACTGCGCAGGCCCGGGCGGAGGCACGCCACGCCCGGGACGCCCAGGACGGCTTCGGCGACCGCGTCGGAGAGGGCGGGCGCGTGTCGGGTTCTCATGGTCTGCGCTCCTGCGGCCGAGGTGGGGGGTCGTGGAGGTCGGTGACGGTGACGTCGAAGGCGGAGACGGCCAGGCCGAGGCGTTCCCTGGCGGCGCGGGCCAGGCTGTCACGCACGGCGTCGGAGGTGGACCTCAGGTCGCGACCGTACTCGGCGGTGATGTCGATCTGGACGGCGACGGGGCCGCGTGCGGGGCTCGTACGGCTGCCGGGCGGGGTGATGCGGCAGCTGCCGGCGCGGACACCGGGGACCTCCTCGGCGGCCGCGCGCAGGGTACGGGCGGCGACGGACTCGTAGATCCAGCTGTTCTCGGCGGCGTCGCCGAGCGGCAGGTCGCGCCCCGGGCGCAGTTCCAGCCGGACCACGTCCATGACGCGCTGTACGAGGGCTGAGTCGTCGAGGCCGGCGGGCCGCGTGGCGGCGGCGGGAAGGGCGGCGGCCCGCAGGTGCTCCAGGTCTGCCACGGCCTGTCGGCAATAGGTGCAGGTGAGGGCGTGGGGGTCGTCGGTGGGTGCGAGGGCCGCCTGTTCCCAGACGGTGGCCAGATCCCGGCCGCACGCCAGGAGTTCGAGGTCCTCGTCGTCGGGGATGTCGCGGGGGTGGGGGGTGCTCATCGCCATGCGGCCATCGCCTCCGTCAGCACGCGCCGGGCCCGGAAGACGCGGGCGCGGACCGCCTCGGGTCTGATCCCCACCGCTTGGCCGATCGCCTCGTAGGGCTGTCCCTCGATCTCACGCAGGACCCAGCAGACCCGCTGTTCCGCGGAGAGCGCGTCCATGGCGTGGGCGAGGTCGCGCACGGCGGCGTGCGATTCGGCGGCGCGGGCGGGTGAGGAGCGGTGGTCCGGAGCCGCCGGTTCGGCGACGGAGTCGAGGCCGGCGGCGGGTCTGCGGGCACGCAGAAGGGTCAGGCACCGGTTGGTGACGATGCGGTGCAGCCAGGTCGCGAACCCTGCCTCGCCCCGGTATTCGGGAAGGCTGCGCCACGCGCTGACGAACGCGTCCTGGACGGCGTCCTCCGCTTCGGCGCGGCTGCCCATCAGGCGCTCGGCGAGCTGGAGCATGGCGCCGGAGTGGGTTCTCACGAGCATCTCGAACGCCTCCTCGTCTCCCTCCGCCGCCCTGACGGCAAGCAGCCGGCCTCCGGGATCGGCCGTGTCCTCGTGCCCGACCGGGCTACACCGAGCACTCACACGCGGGCTCCTTCCAGCCTCCACCGCTTTGACAGCCTCCGCGGGGATTTCGTTACGCCCCATCGATTCGCACTGTCGTCCACCGAATCCACGGAAGAAGTCCGTAACGAATGGTCACCAGGCGCTGTCAAAGGAGTGCCGCTACACCGAGACCAGGCCAGGGAGCAGAGATGACCATGACGCAGGAGAAGGCCCCGACCCGTCACGACCACGTCAACGGGAACGGGACCGGGACCGGGACCGGGACCGGGACCGGCCGAGGAACGGGGCGCACCGAGGTGACCGAACCTGCCGGGACGCGGGGCAGGACGGCGATCGCGGACACCGTGGTCGTCAAGATCGCCGGCCGGGCGGCGCGGGAGGTGCCCGGTGTCCACGACATGGGCGGCGGGCTGTCGCGGACGCTGGGTGCCGTGCGCGACCGGGTCCCGGGCGGGCGTCCGCACGTGGGACGCGGGGTGAAGGTGGAGGTCGGTGAGCGGCAGGCGGCCATCGACGTCGAACTGGTCGTGGAGTACGGCGTCCCCGTGCCCGAGGTCGCCCGCGAGGTCCGCGAGAACGTGATCAGCGCCGTGGAACGGATCACCGGGCTGGAGGTCGTGGAGGTGAACATCGCCGTCACCGACGTCCATCTGCCCGGCGACGACCGTGACGAGTCCGCAGAGACGCGCGTGGCATGACGTCCATGGACCGCTTGTGCAAGCCGTCGTCCATGCGAGGGAGGGAGGCAGCCGTGGGCAAGGACGCTCTGGGGCTGTGGGGTGGGGTGGCGCTGGGATGTGCCGGCTGGTTCGGAGGTTTCGGCGCGTTCCTCCTGGTCGCCGTCCTCGGCGGGGCCGGCTACGCGGCCGGTGGGTTCCTGGAGCGGGGTGGCGACCTGCGCGCCCTGCTGGTCACCGACCGCGGGCGACGGTGACCGGCCCCCAGCGCGGCGTCACGACCGTGACCGACCGCGCCGCGGGGCGGATCGCCCGGCAGGCCGCCGCCGAGGCCACCGCTCCGCTCGGCGGACGGGTGCTGGGCGGCTCCGCCTCCCGCGTCGGGCGTTCCGTCGAGGTGACGGTGGAGGTGGACCTGCCGTTGTCGGCGCCTGTCGACGTGGGCCGGATGGTCCGGGTCCGGAGCCATGTCGTGGACCGGACCCGCCACTTGACCGGCGAGAGCGTCGCGCCCGCGCACATCCGGATCCGCGCACTCGGGATCGACCGGCCCCACCCGCCGACACCGCCCCGGCCCATGGAGCCGGCGCCGGCCGGGGTGGGCAGGCCCTGGTCCCGGCGGCGTCTCGCCACCGCGTGCCTGGCTCTCGCTTCGACCGTCCTGTGCGGCCTGCTGGTGTGGACCGCGCTGTCGTCGTACGTTCCCGGCACCGCCGCGCCGGTGTGGCCACGCGTCGAGAGTCTGGTGCGGGGCGCCGGCAGCTCGGCCGTCGTGCGCCATGGGGCGGTGCCGGTGGCCGCATGGGCGGGAGGGTGGCTGGTCCTCCTGGCCGTCACCCCGGGCGATCGCCGCGCGCTGGCACTCGGCGGCGCGTCTCCGGCCCGGGCCCGGACGACCCGCAAGAACGCCGCCCGCCTCGTACGGGGATCCCTCGTCGACGTCCCCGGGCTGCGCGTGCGCAGCGTCCGATTCACCCCTCGCCGCGTCACGGTACGGGGCGTGTCCGCCTTCGGGTCACCGGAGGACGTCCGGAGCACGGCGCTCGGCGCCGTCGCGGCCGCCGTCGCTTCTCTGCCTCTGCGGCGGACGCCCGCTGTACGCCTCGTCCTGAGGGAAGCCCGCAGTCGACGGGGCGGGAACGCCGATGGCTAGCCGCGCGGCCGTGGCCAACCGCTTGGTGCTCGCTCTCGCGGGAACCGCCCTCCTCGCCGCCGCGGCGAGCGCGGCTCGATGGGGCGAAGGCCCGGTCATGCGCGCGGGTCTTCGCCATGTGGAGCAGGCGGGAGTGGGGGGCTCGCTGCTGGCGGGCCTCGTGGGAACGGCTGCCGGGCTGGTCCTGCTGGCCGCGCAGCTTCCCCGGCGGGCGCCTCGGCGGCTGCGGCTCGCCGCCCCGGGATGCCTGCTGGACAGCCGTGCCGTCCGGCGGGCCGTCCAGGTTGCCTGCTCCACCGTCCCGGGGGTCGACCGGACCCGCTGCCGGCTGACACGCCGCGGGCGGAGGCTGGAACTCTCCCTCACCCTCCGCATCGCCTGCGGGACGGACCCCGGCGAAGTCCTCGCCCACGTCTCCACGGTGGTGGTCCCCCCGTTCGAAGCCCTGCTCGCCCCCCGCCGACTCGTCGCCCGGATCCATCTCACGGTCCGAAGACCCCGCTCTCGCAGAGCCGCGTAGGGCAACGCCGGGGAGCTGTGCGGCAGCGTGACGCGCGCGGTGGCTGAGGGGTGGGCCCACGGACCCGCCGACGACCGCTCCCACGTCACCGTCACGTGACGCGTCGCCCGACCACAGCACTCAGGCGCTCCACGACGTAGGCCCGTCGAGCGCCTCCGGCTTACCGGAGCACGACCGTGACGCCGCGCTGTTCGAGGAGCTGCACGATCTCCTCGAAGGAGGAGAGTCCCTCCTCCGGGTCCCCCACCACGTCCCTCAGCGCGCGGCGGGCGACCCTGGAGTCGTGCCAGGTCAAGGTGAAGGGCGGAACCACTCCGAACCCGCCGCACAGACAGTCCTTGAAGGCGTTCCACTCTCGGCCGAAGTAGCGGCCGGGTCCGAGCAGGGCCTCGGCGATCGCGCAGTGCAGCCCCGGGACGTCGGTCACGAACCGGCCGTCGAGGTGGTACTCGCCGCCGGAGCGGTCCGGTCGGGGCGCGGGCACCCGCCAGGCACGGGTGGTGAGGTCGAGCCAGGCGGCCCTGCCCTGCGAGTCGTACGGCGCCCACAGGTTGGGCTCGGCCGGCGGGCCCTGATGTCACCGCACCCAGATCGGGCGGACCGCCGGCGAGGGACGGTCGTCTCCACCATCGGTGAGCGTGATGTCGACGAGCGCGCCACCGAGCACGGACGGCCGCGCTCCGGTGATGGCCAGACCCACGCAGCAGGAGGCCATCACGGCACCATGCCGATCCAGCACCAGGAGACGGGCCCAGTCCCGCTCCGACCGACGGGGTCGCCGCAACGCCGCGAGCAGGGGCTCCGTGGGCTCACAGCCGATCAGCTCCATCGGAACGGGTGCCGGGTCCGCTCGGTCCCTGAACAGGCCATCCACGGCAGAGCACCGGCCCGCACCTGACGCAGCGGCCGTCGTTCCCGCGAAGAGCTCGAAGCGCGGCGCCGCGGGCAGTTCGAAGAAGCTCTCCTCACTCCTGACACCGGCGCCGAGCACCACGTCGTACCGCTCCGGATCGGCCGGGTGGGGCCGATGGGCCACCACGACCGCGTCGACGAGAGTCCACCACTGCACAGGCGCCTCGCCGTCCCAGACCTCGACGCAGACGTCGCCCAGACTGCGCGGTGAGGATTCGGGATCGGCCAGGACATCGCCGAGGAGACCGCCGGGGCGGTATCCGCGGAGCGTCAGGACCTCCCGTGGCGGTGGAACCGGATCGACGAACAACCCTTCGATGCCCGCGCACCTCCCCCAGAGCTGCTCCCCACCGTCCTCGCCCTCCTGAACCAGGAGGTACTTCACCGGAAAGCCCCGGTCCCACCCCGTGTCATCTGCGATACGCAACAAACCCCCGAACATATGAACAACCTTCACCGACCATACGAGCCGAGCACGAGCGATGCGCCCCAGGGCCCGGTTCCCGAGCGAAGAAGCGATGCGCGTCAGCCGGGCGACGCCGTGGATGCGGCGGGAACCGTGGGGTGGGCCGCGAGGCGACGTGCTTCGGCCGTGACCTCGGCGTCGACCTGGTCCAGGGTTCTGTCGCCGTGATCGAGGATGTCGTACTCGTCGTCGAGTTCGGCGAGGCGCTCGGTCAGGGGAAGCTGATGCCCGTGGCGCTGGTGAATCCGGAAGGTGAATTGCCGGGGCGTGAGCTCTCCGGCGAGCATGCGGCGGGCGAGGGCTCGGGCGGCGGCTTCCTGGCCGGCCTCGCTGTCGACCGGACAGAAGGCGAGGCCGAGTTCGGCGAGAGCCGTGGGAAGCAGGTGGTGGACGTCGTAGTCCGCCTCGGCGCGCGTGCAGGCGGCGAGGATCCGAAGGCCGGGGGTGTCGAGTCCGGCGACGAGCGCATCACAGGCGGCCTTCACGACATCGCTCGCGCGGATATCCCCCGCGCTCCAGAGGGCGGCATGGTCCTGTAGGGCGATTGCTGCTGCGGTCGACGTCACCCGTCCATGATTCTCTTCATGGCACGTCCGGGCGACCGGATTTCGTCGCGGGTGCTGTGCTCCGGACTGCTCGTCCGTGCCTGCCCCGCAGCGCCCACGGCGCGGTACCCGCACCTCAAGATCGCAATGATCTAGATTGCCCGCTTATGGGAGAAAGCGGCAGAATCACCCGTAGGTCGATGCTGAAGGCGATCCCCGTCGCGGGTCTGGCGGCGGCAGCCAGCGGGTCTCTGGGCTGGCGGCGCGAGGCCGCGGCGTCGACCTCCTTCCCGCAGCCCGCTGTCACGACCTCGCGGCCGGCCCCCGATTCGGCCTCGCCGGTGCTGGAGCAGACGCTCGACGTCCGGTTCACAGAGGTCTCGGTGCCGGGATACGGCCGGCTCACCACGCGCACGTACAACGGGACGATCCCGGGCCCGACCCTGCGCGTCCGC
This sequence comes from Streptomyces sp. NPDC058052, assembly GCF_042885515.1. Classification (NCBI taxonomy): domain Bacteria; kingdom Bacillati; phylum Actinomycetota; class Actinomycetes; order Kitasatosporales; family Streptomycetaceae; genus Streptomyces; species Streptomyces sp. NPDC058052. The sequence continues at coordinate 167,857 of NZ_JBHVRX010000008.1, forward strand.
GGCGGGCAGACTCTGCGTCTCACACACATCAACGGTCTACCGCCCAACCCGCCCCACACCGGCGGCCACAACACACCGCACCACCCCAACAGCTTCAATCTGCACACCCACGGGATGCACGTCTCCCCGTCAGGGCTCGCCGACAACGTGCTGCGCGAGTTCGCGCCCCGCACCCCGGACGAGGTCGCCGCCGGCGCCCCGGAGCCGCGGTACGCGACGACCGTCCACGTGCCGGCCGACCACCCCGCCGGAACCTACTGGTACCACCCGCATCTGCACGGTGCCATCGCCGAGCAGATCGTCGGCGGCATGACCGGTGTGATCATCGTCGAGGGCGACGTGGACGAGGTCCCCGAGATCAGGGATGCCGCCGACCTTGTGGTGTGCATCAACGAACTCAAGGTCAAGAACGGCAAGATCCCGGCTTTCACCTCGGGCGCCTGGGTGACCGGCGTCCCTTCGACCTTCACCGTCAACGGCACGGTCAACCCGACCCTCCGGCTCCGCCCCGGTGAGGTCCAGCGTTGGCGGCTGGTCGCCGCGACCGCGTTCACCGCCCTGCGGCTCCGGGTCGCCGGAGACCGCGAAGACCTCCGGATGCACCAGATCGCGCAGGACGGCGTCACCTTCGCCAGGCCCGTCGCCCAGGACCTGCTGGACCTGTCCATGGGCAACCGCGCCGATGTCCTGATCCGGGGCGGCGCCCCCGGCCGGTACGAACTACGGGCGGAAGGGGTCCCCGGGCCGCTGATGACGATCGAGGTCGCGGGAGAGCCCCGCCGGCCGACGATGGAACTGCCTACCGTCCTTCCGCAGGGCAAACCGTTCCTCGACGAGAGGGACATCGCCAACCCCCACGCGGACCGGGAGGTGATCTTCCACGCCGACGCGCGCGTCTTCACCGGGGCGTTCCCGAACGCCTTCCGCGTCCTGGGCACCGGCGCCACCCCAGCGGCCGACCCCGACGGCGATCTCACCCACGACCCCGCCTACGGCCTGTTCGACCCCGGCCACACCAACCACACCTTGCGCCTCGGCACCATCGAGCGCTGGAGCATCCGTACGGACGAAACCGTGCCGGCGCACAGCCATCCCTTCCACCTGCACACGAACCAGGTCCTCCTCACCCACCGCAACGGCCGGCGGCTCGACCCGCCGATCTGGCACGACACCATCGGCCTGGCCGGCGGCAGACCCGGAGACTCGGCCACCTTCCTGGTCAAGTACGAGGACTTCACCGGCCGCACCATCGCCCACTGCCACCAGCTCCACCACGAAGACCTCGGCATGATGCAGGCCGTCCACTACGTCGGCCCTCCGACGAACTCGGCGACAAACGCTCCCCCGCCCAGGATCCTCACGCTCCGGTAGGCGTCTACGACTTCACCCATGCGTGAGAGGCCCCCACACTCTCCACGAGGTGGGTCGGATCCCTGCCCGTCGGGGTGCGGAGGGGAGCAGAGAACCCTCATCTCGCACACGCGTACGTCAACCCGACACCCTTCGATTCAACCCCTCGGGTGGCGCATGGGCGCCAGGCAGCGGTGTCATCAGGTCAGCACGGGAGGTACGCGCGCGGGCGGTGTTCCAGGGGTGACCGGCGGGGCGGTGCGTCCGGCCCCGCGGGGGCGGCGGTGCCATGGGCGACCGTGTCGACAGGGGTAAACCCACCGGACGGCGCTGGCCAGGATCTCTCCACCCCGGCTGTACCGGGCGCCGTGGAGGCGGTGAGCTACGGAGCGTTCCGGATCCCTCCTCCCACCCTGTCGGTGACCGGGCTCTCGGGGAGAGCGGGGATGCCTCGCACCATCGACCGAATGGAGACGTCACCATGGGTACACCCCCTTCCGTCCCGCTCCGGGTCGCCCTCGTCAACGGAAGCTTCGAGGAACCCTCCGTCAGCGACATGGCCTTCCTGCCGGACGCCTCCCAGACCCAGGCTCCGCGGCACGTCCCGGGCTGGCTCACCACCGCCACCGACCACATGGTCGAGTTGTGGCACTCCGGCTTCAACGGCGTGCCGTCCGCGGAGGGCGACCAGTTCGCCGAGCTCAACGCCAACCAGGTCTCCACCCTCTACCAGGACCTTCCGACCACTCCCGGCTCCCGGCTGTACTGGCGGCTCTACCACCGCGGCCGGCAGGGGCAGGACACCATGGCCCTGGACATCGGCGCCCCGGGCAGCGTGGTCGAGCAGCGCACCTTCACCGACGGCAACACGGCATGGGGGTACTACACCGGCACCTACACCGTCCCGGCCGGGCAGACCACCACCCGTTTCGCCTTCCGTTCCGTCTCGGCCGCGGGCGGCAACCGCGGAATCGGCAACTTCCTCGACGGCGTGTTCTTCGGCACCGCCCCGTACGTGGTGCTGACCAAGACCGCCGTGCCGGCCGGTCCGCTGGACGTCGGCGATGTCGTCACGTACCGGATCACCGCCAGGAACGAGGGAGGCGGCGCCGCCGAGCGGCTCACTCTCACCGATGTCCTGCCCGCGGGAACCACCTACGTGCCCGGATCGCTGCGGATCATCGACGGTCCGAACGCGGGAGCGAAGACCGATCAAGCGGGTGACGACCACGCCGCCTACGACCCCGCGGCCGGCGCGGTCGTCTTCCGGCTCGGCACCGGCGCCTCCGCGTCCCAGGGCGGCAGCCTGGCCAACACCGCGGCCCTGCCGGGAGGCACCACCGTCGAGTACCGGGTCACGCTCGGCCTGGAGACGGCGGGCACCCGCGTCACGAACACCGCTGCCGCCACGTACGAAAACCGTCTCGGTGCCACCCCGGAGCCGCTGTCGGCCACGTCCGACGAGGCCGTGACCGAGGTCAGGCCCGCCGCGGACCTGAACGTGACGAAGTCCGCAGACGCGACCACCGTGACCGTCGGGCAGACCGTGACGTACCGCCTGACCGTCCACAACGCCGGCCCCAGCCCGGCGACCGGCGTCACGGTCACCGACCGGCTCCCGAACGGGCTCGTCTTCCTGTCCGCCGACGCCGACCTCGGGTCCTACTCCCCCGGGACCGGTCAATGGGCGGTCGGCACGCTGGCCGTGGGAGCCCGCGCGACCCTCACTCTGCGGGCCAAGGCCACCAGGCCCCTCCGCGTCACCAACACCGCCACCGTCACCGCCGCCGAGAAGGACCCCGACCCGTCCGACAACACCGACTCCGTCACCGTGTGCGTCGAACCCGCCCCGGCCTGCTGCACCCCCTGCGTGCCCCGGAGCTGAGCCGCCCCGCGTCGCCGGGACGCGCGTCCCGGCGACGCGGGCGTCCTCGTCCTCTCCGTGCGGCCGACGGCCACGCGGAGAGGATCCGGTCCAAGAACGGGGATGAGGCGATCCTGAAGCCGAGGGCCGTCCCCGCGTGCGTGAGGCAGAGATCCGGCTATCGGCGTGAGATCGTCGGCTGGAGGCGTGGGGCCGGGGCGGGAACTACTGCGCACGAAGCCGATGAGTTCCCGCGACGCGGCGGGTCTTCCTCTGGAGACGCTGGAGACGCTGGAGACGACCGACGGAGGAAGCCGTGGAAGATGTCTGGTCGATGGTCCACGCCGAGCGTGCGGCTCTGGTCGATGACCTTGAGCACCTCGATGATGAGCAGTGGGAGGTACCGTCGCTCTGTGCCGCGTGGACGGTGCACGACGTGGTCGCCCACCTGACCGACACGGCTCGGACGACGCGGCTGGGTTTCCTGGTCGGCCTCGCCCGGGCGCGGTTCGACTTCGATCGCCAGAACGCCCGCGGTGTCGAGCGCGAACGCGGCACCACGCCGCAGGAGACGCTGGAGCGGTTTCGCCAGGTGGCGTCGCGCAGGTCGACCCCGCCGGCGCCTCTCGACAGCCGACTCGTCGAGGAGATCGTGCACGGCGAGGACATTCGTCGCCCGCTGGGACTCTCCCGCACCTACCCGGGGGAGGCTGTCGTCAGATCACTTCGCCTGCAGACTCGGACTCCCGCGTCCTTCGGCGGGGCCAAAGAGCTCGTGGCCCGCACCCGGCTGACGGCTACGGACGCCGACGTGTCGATCGGCGAGGGTCCAGAGGTCCGCGGGCCCGCGCTCTCGCTCCTCCTGGCGGTCTGCCGGCGGCGAGTGGCGCTGGACGACCTTGACGGACCGGGCCTCACCGCGCTGGCTGCAGCGATGTGACGACCTGTCTTCGAGCCGTCTTCACCCGCGAGCGATGCCCCTGCCCCTGCCCACGTCCATGTCCATGTCCACGTCCATGTCCACGTCCATGTCCATGTCCACGTCCATGTCCATGTCCACGTCCAGCGGAGGCCGATACGGGGCTGCCGACCAGCGGATGCGGCCCGGCGGCCGACTGCACCTCAAGGACGCATCACCGCTGAGGTTAGGGTCGATGCCATGGATGATGCAGCCGCGTTCGAGAGCGCCCTGTTCCGGGACGGCGAGCCGTACGACGTCGCCTTCGACAGCCTCTGGGTGACGTACGGTGAGTTCTGGCTGGTCTCTACGGCCGGCTGTTCCGTGGATGTCTCTACGGCCATTCCCACGGCGGACTCGATCGTCACCAACGGTGGCGCCGTCGGGATTCCGGCGAAGAGCTCGGCAGGCCACATGGCCATGGCGCTCTCCCTCTGGTCGGCCACGCCGCCCGACGGACGAGGGATCCCGCTCGGCTCGTCCTCGATCACGGTGGAAGGACGCGAACTCAGCCTCGTCAACGTCGAAGGACGGGAGCCCGCCCCCGCACTCGTCGTGGAGGAGGACGGAACGTATCAAGTACGCGTGTGGAGGTCGGAGTTGGGGAGGGGAACGCCACGGAGTTCTTCGACATCCGTGTATGGCAGGACCCCGCCTCCGACTGAGACGGGGCACCCTTCCGCCCCCTCCACCACTTCGGAAGCGTAGTGATCTTCACTCAGGTCTGTCCCTCAGAGAGAGCTCGGCCCCCGTACGCCCTGGCTACCGGGCGGTGCCCTGTCCGATCGCACGGAGGACATCGGCGAGCCAGACCAGGTGATGGCCCACGGCTCGGTCCGGGTCGGCGAGTAGATCTTCAAGGTGCTGCCACGACTCGGAGAGCTGCCCGATCGTGACCGTTCCCGGTTCGTTGGGGACGTCGTAGAGTTCTTCGCCCGGAACGGACCAGAAGTAGTCGTGTTCGAGTTCCACCGTGCTGCCGGCTGACGCTTCGACGTGGCGCAGTGCCAGCTCGAAGACGTGCCGCAGCTGATCGAGCGGGATCTGCAGAGGTTCGCTGTCCATGCGCTCATCTTGCCGATCAAGGGCCCGCCGGGCCGAACCGAGGAGCCCGGTACTGCCCTGAACCCCAACTCGATGGTGTTGGGGTGGCGAGGGCAGGTGTGTGTGCGAAACCGCGCGCCGGGCCATAGTGACTGCAGGGTTCACGAGGGCCCTGCCTGGCTCAGGATGCCGAGTCTCCAAGCAATCACCGTGGTTGAGGGGTGCGGTCGACCCGCCGGACGCTGGTGCTCCATGCCGCTCAGACCGATGAACTGGGGAATCCATGGATACGACTCCACCCGCACCACGCCCGGCCTCCGGGCCAGGGGGGCCGAGCCGGGACGAGGCTGCTCCGACACCTCCGGAACCGGGCACGGTTGCCCCAGCATCGCCCCCTCCGCCGCAGGACCAACCGAGAGCGACCCCGCCAGCCCCGTCAGCCCCGACCGCGACGCCCTCTCCTCCCCTCACGCCCGTTTCTCCGCCTCCCCCGGAAACAACAGAGGCGCCGCCGCAGACCGCGTGGGACGTTCTGGCCGACGAGCGGCTGCCGGGATTCCGTCGGCTGGCGGCCAAACACCGGGCGCTCTACATGGCCGTCGCGATCGTTGCCGTCCTGGGCGGCCTTCTGTCCGCCTACTACGCGAACTACCTCCTGGACAGGACCACGGCGGACGACCGGGCGCGCACAGAAAGGAAGGCCGCCACTACCGCCGACCGCGAACAGCCCGCTTTCGTCGCCACGTTCACTCCCCGCGACATCGAGCAGGACCCGCCGGAGAACTTCATCGTGCTGCTGGACCGGAAACTGACCGCCGACGAGCAGGCAGGGCTCACCGCCACTGATGCCGGAGGCGACGGGCTCGACGTGTGGCGCTTCCTGAAGCCGCTGGGAGGACGACTCCTGGAGTACGCGGAACCCCAGGCATTCCCGAACGACGGCTTGGAGGACGGCCGCTACACACCGGACTGGCGCTGGTCCCAGTCGTTCAACCTGAACCTCAACAGCGACCGTATCGCCGGACTCACGATCAACAGCATGACCGCCGTCAAGGACTCGTGCCGCCCGTCGAACGCACAGACCGTCGTCGACCTGCCACCGGCCGGCGCCGAGGGCCGACAGGGCCTGATGTGGGATCTGACCGGGGGCGCGAAGGGCCGAACGTTCGGGCCGTATGTCCTGGACGAGGGCGAAGACCAGGGCAAACTGTTCTTCCGTCACCACGTCATCGAGCTGGGCAACGGGCAGTCCAACATGGCCATGCACATCCAGCCACGCGTATCCGACCAGACGTGCACGTGGCACATCGACGCGTCGTACACGGACACCTCCGGCACGCACACCCGGCGCATCCCGGACGGCACCGAAAGCTTCACCACTGAGTCCGTGCCACAGAAGCCCGCCCAGTACTTCCAGCACGTCATCGGCGAAGGATGGGGTTGCACGGGCCAGGTGATCCGGAAAAACTGTCCGGCGGCCGAATGGGTCGAGAAGCTGCCCCCTGAGTGGCTGGGACAGACGAGTGAGTGACGACGCCGGCACAGCAGCGTGGGTGAGCCCCTGTGGTGGCGCCCCTTTCGGCGGCAGCGGTGCTGGACCCACCGAGGCGGTCGGGCACGAGGCCGGCCGGCCATCGGGGTTACGTCGGGCTCCTCGCGGGCGGTTGCGTCGATGCGGGCGAACCCGTCCGGCATCCGAAAGGTACGAGTCCTCGGTTCTCAGAACCCGTCGCCCCACCCGAAGGTGACGTTGTACGCACGCTGGAGTGCGTGCCGGCCGTGGTCCCCGTCGGCGTAGGCCCACACAACGGCGGCGGAGAACCAGAGCAGAAAGACTCCGCTGACGACGCCCAGCGCGACGGGCTTGCCGTACCAGCCGAGGAGGACCACGGCGATCGTCACGATCGCCACGCCGAGATGGGCCCCCCGCAAGTCGAGCGACGCGGCCTTGCGCGCCTCTCTGCGTTCGGCCCGTTCCGCGGCGAGGCGTTCCTCTCGAACAGACTGAGGTTCGTTCTCGTCGAAGTTCATCTCATCCCCCTTGCCCTTGACGCTACACGGCCCCGGACCACGTCAGCAGAGGGGCACCGCAAGGTGAGGAGTCTCGCGGCATGCACGGAGACAGAAGGCCAGCTCGGCTCTGGAGCACGCCGTGGTGGACAAGGCGGTACTACGGGGCATCGCTCCGGGCGACGTCGAGGGCATCGCCCGAGGAATCGAGCTCGTCGGACGCAGCGCCTACGTCCGAACGCCCCCCTCGACCAGTCGAGTTCCACCCCCTGGGGCGCCGGCCCCTGTCCGAACCCGGCTTGGTCCGCGAGGCTTCTCAGGACGTCGGGCGGAATCCATGATGGCGGAATGGCCATCAGCGAGGATCTGCTCTGGGACGCGACGGACAAGGAGACCCGGACCGTTCCGCGGCTGCGGCGTACGGCGGTGACGGCCGGCTGTGCCGGCTTGTTCGTCCTGGTGCTGTGGGCGTCCTCCGGCGTCACGTGGGCGGCGTGTGCGGCTGGGGTCTACGTGCTCGTGGAACTCGCGTACCAGGTCTGGGACCGGCGGCGCCTGGTCGAAGCACGGATCGTCGTCGGCGAGGCCGATGGCCGTACGAAGCTCCGCCTCCGGCAGGCCGGCGGACGGACCACCGAGCACGACCCCCATCACGTGGCCGGTGTGCTCATCATCCGCGACAACGTCCTCGACTCGGCGAACCTGCGCCTGCGCCTCCACGGGAAGAGGGTTCTCTTCGCACGCCCAGGCCGCCCCCCGGCGGTCACGACGTGGCGCACGGCTTGCCCGAGAGCCCACGTCAAGGAGAGAAATGCCTGGTGGGGCATGCCGGGATACCCTGACTAGACCTGTCCGGGCGATCACGCCGTCCGCGATTCAGATGACGGGGACGAACTGACCGATGGCGCGCGAACCGTTCCCGGGCGAGTTCGCTGCGGTGCTCGATCCACGGTGTCGCCGCGGTGATGAACGAGCCCTCGCTCCGGTCCTGGCCCACCACTGGACCATCCACCTCGACCTCGTCGACCGGCGCATGCCTGACGACTGTCCCGTCAGGTGACGGGGCTACGTCACGCGGGGACGCCGAGCGGTGGGTGATCGAGCACGCGGGGCTTGTACTCGACCAGCTGGATGCGGCCGTCGAAGGTGCGGTGCTCGGTCATCTCGAGGGCAACGTCCGGATAGCCGTCGTAGATGCGCTCTTCGCCCGTGGCCCCCGTGATCACCGGGAACATCACGACCCGGAAGCGGTCGACGAGTCCGGCTCGCAGCAGGGACCGGGAGAGGCTGAGGCTGCCGATCGTGCTGAGGAGCCCCGAGCCGCTCGACTTCATGGCGCGGACCGCCTCGACGGCATCGTCGCGGACGAGCGTGGAGTTGGCCCACGTCAGCGGTTCCTGGAGCGAGGAGGAGAACACGACCTTGGAGGCTTGCGTCAGCTCGTCGACGGACGCCTCCTCCTCGGGCCTGAACTCCTCTTGGCCGTCCGGGACCTCGCCTGCGGCGAAGCCCGACATCAGGCGGTAGGTGTTCGCCCCCATCAGGTAGGTGACCTCCGGCTGCTCGCCGAGCCAAGCGAGGTACTCCGGCCCCTCGAGACCCCAGAACCCGGGCCACCCCTCTCCCGACGCGTGGCCGTCGAGGGAGGTGATGAAGTCGACGAGAAGCTCCGACATGGCGGTGTCCTTTCCTGGGGTGTCACGAGCTTGGACCAGCCGGGAGCCACACACTCGTCCGCCGCGCTGTGAAGCATCGAGAAAACCCACGACGGTGGGGTCCGCTCAGGTCGGCGGGCGGCTGCTCGCGCGGCTCAGGCCGAGCGCTCCACCCCGTCACCCGAACGTCCGCTTGTCGCAGCCCCGCCCGACAGCGCCATGGACCTAGGAGAAGGACGGCTCCGCCCCGGCTGGGGCTTCCCCCGCGAGCAGCCCTCGTCCGGCCTCAGGGTGCTCCGCCCTCCAGCCCTCATCACGTGTGCCTGCCGGGTGGACCCGGGCAGCCGGTCGGTGGCCGGCCGTACGCGGCCTAGGTGGCGGCTCCGCCGTACGGCCACGGGTCCTGCGTCGCCCTGCCTCGGCCCCTGCCTCCCCTGCGGGCCTTCTTCGGGTGCAGGCGGTAGAAGGCCGCGAGCTCCTCCAGGGCTCGGGCCGCGCGGGCGGTCACGTCGGCCTTGCCGGCCTCGTGGTGGGCAACGGGAAACCAGACCGTGCCGGGCTTGTCGTCCCAGGCGAAGACATCCGGCGCGGACGCGCGGAGGTGACAGATGGTGCCCACCGCGTTGGTGTCGAAGGCGAGTTCGAGCCGGGGGAAGTCCGCCTGGCCGCCGCTGGGGTCGCTGAGGAACACCGGCTGGTACTCCTCCGAGATCGACTCCGAGTCCTTGATCTGGTCTTTGACCAGGTGGGAGTACCGCTCCAGATAGCCGAGCTCGCCGAAGGCGTCGAGCGCGGCCTCGACGGCCGGCAACGGGTCGACGTGGAGGAAGTCGGTGTCGGTGAGGACCGTGCCGGCGCCGTCGTTCAGAACGATTCTGGTGCGCAGTGAGAAGTCGACGCCGAGGGCCCGGCCGTCGAAGTCGGTGAACGGCGTGTACCAGGGCAGCCGCCCGGTGTACGGAATCTGCCGCTCTGTGCCGGCCGGAACGTCGAAGCGGACGATCGACGCGTGGAAGAACGTCAGATGGTCGGTGATCAGAGTGCCACTGGGCTGGTGGATCCTGGCCACCGGCTGAAGGACGACGTCGCCGATCCGGAGGTCCGCACCCCCCGCGCGGATCACCAGCCGACCGCTGACCTCCGCGCCCGGGCGGAGCGTGAGAGTGCTGATGCGCGTGTCGAGCTCGGGTGGGTCGACCGACGCCGAGTCGTCCGTGCCTTCACCCTCCCCGAACAATGTGCGGAATGCCACCGCCCTGCCCCCCTCCCCTTCGTCCTGGGGCACGAGCCTAATAGGCTTTCCGGGATCACTCGGAGGGGGACGGATGGGACTGCTCAAGCTCTTCGGGTTCGGGCGTGGGGCGGGTAGGGACGATGCCCGTGTCGACGCCGTCCACGGCGAGGGTCCCGGCGACGTCGAGCCGCCCGAGATCGACGCCGTCATCAGCACCGTCGAAGCCCGGCCAGGCGAGTGGGTGCGGGGCGAGGTCGTCTTCCGGGGCGGCGGTACGGGGCTCGACATCGACCGCTTCGACGTCCGGGTCATGGCCAAGTGCCTGACCTGGCAGGGCGTCCCCCGCGAGGTCGAGGTCGCCCGGCTCCCGGCCGCCGGTTACGAGACCTCGGTCGAGGTGGAGCCCGGCGGGGAGCACCGGATCCGGTTCGGCGGACGGCTGCCCTGGGAGTGTCCGGTCACCGAGCTCGGCGGCCGGTCCACGAGCGTCGACCTCTCCGTGGTCACCACGGTCCGGTCCCGCGACAGCGACGTGGTGAAGGACATCGACTTCCTGCACGTGGCCGCACCGCCGCTGCACGAGGCGGTGATGGACGCCTTCTTCGCCGAGGGGTACAGCCGGGTCGAGGCCCGGCTGACGGACGACAGGATCCCGAACGTCGCCCAGCGCCGGAACTACCTCCAGACGTACTTCCTGGAGGACCCGAGCCGGAGGGCCGAGACCTTCGCGGAGATCGAGGTCTCCGTCCTCAACAGCCAGGTCGGCGCCCTCGTCCTCGTACGCCGCCACGACCGTGACAGGTTCGGCAGCTGGGACCAGAGGCCGCCCGCACTGTCCTTCCCCGTCGCCCATCACGAGGTGGGCGAGGCCGACCTCGCTCCTCGACTGCGCGAGGCGATGGACGACCTCGTCCGGCTGGACCGGTTGCACCGGATCTGACCCCAGCGGCAGTGCCGTTCCCGTCCGCGGAGCAGGAGAGCCCGCAGGCCGGACCCTGCCTCGAAGCCACCGGTGCCGCGACAGACGGGGGCCGCGAGAACGGTCGGTGGTCACGATGCCCAGGGTCGACGCTGTCGCCAGAAGTCTTCTTCGGCGGCCTGATCGTCACTCATCGGGGTGCCGTGCGCCAGCTCGTGCCGGCTGATCACGGTGTTCTCGTGGCTGGGGCCGAGGACGCGAGTCCGGTCGGCGAGGAAGGCGGCCTACAGGATTCGTACGCCTTCCGGATCATCACCCTCGCCTGCCAACTTGGCGTGGCTGCGTCGGGCTGCCAGCGTGCGCTCGTGGTCGGGCCCGAGGACGCGGGTCAGGTCGGTGACAAGGCTGGTATAGAGGTCTCGTGCGGTGACCGGGTCGCCCGTCATCCGGGTGCAGTACGCGTGCTCGCTCCGGCTGTCCAGGGTGTCCTCGTGGTCGGGGCCGAGGACTCGGGCGCGGTCGGTGACGAGGGCCGCGTGCAGATCCCGCGCGCCTACCGCATCACCAGCCTCACCCGTCCAGTAGGCATGATGGTGCCTCGTAGACAGAGTGTGCAGGTGATCGGGGCCGAGGAAGCGGGCCCGATCGGTGACGAGGGCCGCGTGCAGATCCCGCGCGCCCGCCGCATCACCAGCCTCACCCGTCCAGTAGGCATGGTTGTGCCTCGTGGACAGCGTGAGCTGGTGGTCGGGGCCGAGGACGCGGGCGCGGTCGGTGACCAGGGCGGCATGCAGGTCGCGTGCCGCCGCCGCATCACCAGCCTCACCCGTCCAATGGGCGTGGCTGCGTCGGGCAGTCAGCGTGTCCTCGTGGTCGGAGCCGAGGTATGCGGCCGAGAGTCCTGCAAGGGCGTGGTAGAGCCGAGCCGCTTCGGCGGCGTCGCCGCGTTCCGAGGCCGCGTCGGCTTCCTTCTTGAGCTGAGAGGCGGGTTTGTTCGACGTGTCCGGGCTGGTGGGAGAGTGCTCCGGAAGTAGCAACCCCGGCTCCACGGCGAGGGCGGTCCCGCCGGTGACCTCGGCGCTGATGCGGTCGATGGTGTCCCCGTCTTCGTCGTTGACGGCCGTGGCCCTGGCGAGCGCGGCGTCGATGTCGTCGGCCTCGGCATCTCCGCTCTCAGCCGGCCCTTGCGACGGCTCCCCGGCCAGGAGGGGGAGGTGGTCGTGGGGTGAGGGGCCGGGGCCGCGCAGGCGGTCGAGTTCGTCGGTGAGCGTCTCAATCTCCTGCCGGAGCCGGTCGGCGAGACCCTCGGCCTGTCGCCTCTTCTCCTCAGCTCGGGCCAATTCCGCTGCCGCCTTCGCCTTCTGCTCCTCGGCGCGCCCGATGCGCTTGCGCGCTTCCTCCAGCGTTCCGCCGGCCGCTTCGTCGACGAGCCGGTCACGCTCAAGCGTCAGCTTGCGTACGCGGTCGTCGAGGGTGTTGACCACACCCAGCAGCACCCAGATCAGCTTGCCCGAGTTCTGAGCTGCCTGCCGCAGCTCGCTCTCCTGTTCCAGGGCACGGGTCAGTCGCTCGTACACCTGGATCTGCTCCGCCTGCACCTGCGGCTGTGTCAGGCCCATGATGGATGCCTGATCAGGCACCGCGGCCGCGCGGGCGGCGCGCGGCGGGTGTTCGGCGTCCCGCAGCAACTGGAGGGCCTCGGCCTGCCGACGCTCGCGCAGCGGGGGTACGACGGTGGCGGCGATCAGCCGAACGACGAAAGCACGCGGGGGAATGCACCCGCTGAGCAGCGTGCTGGTCTGACTCTTGGAGTAGTCGACCTCTTTCGAGAGCACGGCCAGCGTCTTGCCGGACTCGTCGACCCGGTGACGGAGGAACTCGGCCAGGCTGCCGGCGTACCTGTTGACCGGGCGGATCTCTCCCCACGGACGCCCGCGTTTCCTCGCCTCCGCCACCTGTACAACCCCCCGTCGGATGCCACTCATTGTCCGGTCCGTCCCGGACAAGAGCCCGTGCATCCGGAACCTACCTGCATTGTTCGGTCGGGAGGGTCCGTACAAAGCAACTTCCGGCCATCGTCTGCCCCGCAGACCGATCCCCGGACCACTCATCCGCACGAAGGGCAGACCATGAACGACAGCCTCTCCCTCGCCGCCGACATCCTCACCATCCTCGGCGCCCTCGTCGGCATCGCCCTCGACGCGCGCCGTGCCCGCCGCGAGACCCACCGGTACGACCAGGGTGATGAGCATCCGATGGAGTGACCTGCCTGCACTCGCGAGTGCTCCCCAACGCCGCGTCCGGACGTCGCTCCACGACGTCGCCGAGACCGCGTCGAATCGCGCCATGACACCGGCATCGCCGCACTCATCGGCACCTTCGAAAGCAACGGCGGGTGTGGGCGGGACACTCCCCCCATCCGCCACTGTCGCCCAGGCCGACGCCGCCATACGCGCAGCGGCAGTCACAGCGCATGAGGCCGGTACGCTGCGTGCAACGTACGGCCAGCCGACCGGAAGGCAAGATGACGCGCGCCCCCAGACCGTCGATCGAAGCGATACTCGCTGCGCTTCCCGAACTCGCTCCCCACGCGCGCGACGCCGTCCTGCTCCATCCCAAGCGGGCAGAACCAGACTGGGGGAGCAGTTCGATCGGCGGACCTCTGCTGTGGCCGGGTGATGAACCGTGGCCCATGTGCTCCTTGCCCGACGAAGGCAGTCCAGACGGCACGCCTGCCACGGCCATGATCCCGTTGGCCCAAGTCTTCCGACGTGACGCGCCGGGACCGTGGTGGCCCGCTGACACTGACCTTCTGCACATCCTTTGGTGTCCGAATGAACACTGGGATCCTCCGGCCCAGCAGGCCGACGTGAGCCCTGTGGTCGAGGTTCGATGGCGTCGCGCCGCTGAGGTGACCAGCCGGTTGACGACCCCGCCGCCTCCCTCGCGGTATGACGAGGACGGCTACGTCCCCCAGACGTGTGCCATCACCGCTGAGCACGTGACCGACTTCCCGTTCCGTGAGGAACTCCCCGCGGAACTCCGTCCGCGGTGGGAGGACCTGGTCCGCGAGACCGGCGACGGCCGTGACGTCATCACTCGCCTGGCCGGCTGGAAGCTCGGCGGCTGGCCGACCTGGCACCTGACACAACCGACCGTCTTTCCTTGCGGTGACTGCGGCACAGACATGAGGCTCCTGTTCACCGTGGCAAGCGACGACGAGACGGGGGTTGTCGTCGGCCGGTGGGGAGAGCTGCGCATCTTCACATGCCCCACCGACCCGCGTCATGCCTTCCAGGCAGACCTTCACTGACTCCGAGAGACAGAGTCGGAGTACGGAGCACGGCAGTACGTCTCCGGAGCCGGCTGCCCGTCCGCCCCTTCCGCCTGCCACCGGCCAGGTGATCGGCTTCCAGAAAACGACTCAGCCCTCGCCGGCTTCCTTGCGGACTCGGCCAGGTGCTCCGAGGACACCTTGCCGTTCTCGTCCTCCCAGAACACGGTCCGGGCACGGGCACCTCGCCGGCCCGGAACGCCCCGGCACCGCGCAGGGGTGCGCGGTACCGGGGCTACGGGGTGCGGGCCGGGCGGTCAGCGTTCGAGGAGGGCGATGCGGATGGCTCGCTCGACGTGGGCGGCGGTGTTGGCGTGGCCTGCGGCGTTGGGGTGGACGAGGGTGACGTGCTTGTCGAGGGGAGCGCAGTTCAGGAGGGTGCCGGGGATCCTGGTGGGCCAGTAGTCCTCGGCGTCGCCGCAGATGCCCTCGACCCACTTCGTGTCGGCGGGCTGGCAGGCGTCGTGGCCGACGCTGGAGGAGTGGACGTCGACGTAGCGGTCACCGAAGAAGCTCGTGACCCGCTGGATGGTGCTGTTCAGCGGCTCGAGGACGTCGTCGCGGAGCCAGTCGACGTCGGCGTGGGTGATGAGGCCGAGTTCGGTGAGGGCGAGGCGGTTGCAGGCGCCGGCCTCGTCGGGGAGGACGGCCGGGTAGCCGACCGTGATCACCTTGGCGCCGGGCGCGGTCTGGTGCACATGGGCCAGCATCTCGATGTACTCGTCCTGGACCCGGGCGAGCTTGTCCTGGAGGCTTTCCTCCCCCTCGGGTGGATCGGTGTAGTGGTCGCGGCAGGATTGGCCGGTCGCGCCCAGGGTGAAGCACTTGGTCAGGATGTCGCCGAAGGGCAGGCTGGTGCCGCCGACGCCGATGGTGACGATGTCGGTCTGGTCGCCCAGGCCGGCCCGCTTGATCTGGGTGTCCACCGCCGGCCAACCGCCCTCGGGCGCCTGGACCGGGCTGATCGGGATCTGCTTCGTCTTGGCGATGTTGTCGATCGTGGCGTTGCCGCAGCTGACGTCGGCCAGGTGGACAGGCTTGCCCGGCGGGAACTCGGCCAGCTCCTGGTCGATGACGTGGGGGTAGGAGTTGGTGGTGCGGTCGCAGCCGTCCCGCGCCGGGTCGCCCAGCGCGGGCCGGGGGTCGCCGACGAAGACGCCCGCGGTGTACGAGTCGCCCAGCGCGGCCCACTCGTACTGATCGGCCGCTTCGGCGGAGCCCGAGGGCAGGAGTGCGGACGCCGCCAGCGCGAGCCCGACGGCCAGGGCGCGCGTGCGGAGGCGGGAGACAGGGTGTCGCATGGATCCTCCAGGATCTGCAAAGACGCCCGGAGTGGGTACGTGGCTCCGGGCGGAAGGCACCTCGGCCAAGATCATCCATGGCTGCCACCTGCCCCTGCGACGAATCGGACCCATCGCCCCCGATCGGGCTGAACGATCAGATCTTCGCCCCGCCACACGCCACCCAGCCGGTACCTCGCGCTGGGCTTCACCACGCCTCCCGCGCCCAGGCCCCGGCCCCGGCCGGAACCTCTCCGGTGGCCTCAGTCTGTGCCCGCGCGGCCTGCCCGTCGGCGTCCTCCTCGTTCGAGGCGGCACCGCACCAGGCCCGGCACGTCCCGATACCGTGCCGACTCCGCCGAACGGGCGAGATCCCACCCCATGTCCCGGCGGCGCCGGGTCGTCACGTGTCCTGCCACCTCTCCATTGGGTTACGTCTGGTGACTGGCTGTCGGAGACATTCCGACGAGGCGGTACTCGTACACGAAGCAGGAGGATCCATGGGCAAGATGACCGAGGCCGAGGCCGAAGCGCTGTTCGCGCAGATCGACACGGACGGAAGCGGCGAGATCCGGCTCCGCGAGCTGAGGGACTACGGACAGGCCAACGGCGGCGCCATCGAAGGGATCAGGCTCCCTGACTTCGTCCGCGCGGCCGACTCCGACGGGGACCGGCGCATCACCCTCACCGAATTCAAGACGTTCCTCGCCTGATCCGCCCCTCCCCGGGAACGCGGTCGGGGTTCACGCGCATGCGGGCACCGGCCCACGTAGAAACGGCCGGACCCCTGACCGCAGCAGGGAGGGCACTGGGAACAGGCCCCCGGCCTGGAGCTCGCGGGTCCGCTCGGACCTGGGGCTGGGCCTGGACCGCCGGACATCCCCGGACGGCGCTGAGCCCCCGCAGCCACGTACGGCTGCGGGGGCATGGTCGTTCGTGCGTGTCGGTGACCGTCACGGCCGCGCAGCCCTTCACGACTCCGGACCTGACGCCGATCTCCCGTGCACTGTTCCGGTCGCCCGGTCGCACCCGGGCGACCGTGCGGTCAGCCGGCGAGGAGAGCGCGGACCTTCAGCGCTTCGCCTTGGCCGCTTGAGGGAAGTCCAGGCGGATGCCGGACCAGTTCTCGCCGACGCCGATGGCGGAGGTCTGCGTGAGGGCGGCGGCGGGAACGGCTTCAGCGATGCCGGAGGGCTCTACGTGGCCCTCGCGGCCGGACGTGGGAGTGAGCACCCAGATCACCCCGTCCTCCGCCAGAGGGCCGACTGCGTCGACGAGCGCGTCCCCGAGGTCGCCGTCGCTCTCCCGCCACCACAGCAGGACCACGTCGACGACTTCGTCGCACGCCTCGTCGAGGAGCTCCGCGCCGGCGCCCTCCTCCACCGAGGTCTGTGCGAGCGCTCGGACGACGCGGCTCCGCGCCGGGTGCTGCGCAGGCCGGCAGTGGGCGGGGCGCGTTCCGTCCGCGGTGCCCTGTGTGGCTCTGGGGCTGGGCCCCGCTCCGTCGCCGGGCCGCCGAGACCGCATCGGTGCGGGTGAGCGTCGCATGCGACCGGCCCGCCGAGGGTCTCCAACGCCGGGCCCCGTAGGGTGTGGCGGCGTGAGCGCATGGAAGATATCCGATGAGGAGGGCGGCGTCCTCGCCGCCCGCTGGTGGCAGTGGGCCCTGTCGGCCCCCGACGACGTGAGCCCGGTGGCCGACACGACCGGCGCGCACGCCGCCTGGCGGCAGCCGGACGACCTGTGGTTCCTGGCGGGCACCTACGGCGGCCGTGTGGTCCGCCGGTGCGAGATCCCGGCCGGACGCCCGGTGTTCTTCCCGGTGCTCAACACCCATCACACCAAGCTCCACTCCCGTAAGCCCCTCTCCCTCGATGTGACCAGAGCCGAGGCGTACCTCAACGGCGCGCCCCTCCCCCTCCGCGAGTTCGTCGCCCCGCCCTTCCGCGTGGGTCTGCGCATGCATCTCGCCTGGGGTCTCTGGTCCGCGCTCACCCCACTCGTCCCGGGTCAGTACGTCCTCGAGATCAGGGGCACCACGGCGGAGGGTTTCCAGGTCGACACGACGTACCACCTCACCGCGACAGCCGGCTGATCAGGCGTCCCGCAGGACAGGGGCGGGAAACCGGCCGGGTCGGCCGCAGCGCTGCGCCTGGCCCGCGCGGGCCAACCGGGTCCTTCTCTGGGTTCCTCACGCCAGGTTGCGGCAGCCGTTCCGGGGGTGTAGGCGCGTGACACCAGTCATGATCGCCTGGCCTAGGGCGACGAGCCGGTCGATGGGGCCGGGCGGGGCGCACCAAGAACCGTGCAGGTAGGCCGACTTGGGGCTTAAGGCGGCTTACGCTGGGGAGTTCTCGCTGTACGGTCACTCTCAGTCTCCCCTTGGGTGCCGAGGCTCGCAAACGCGGTCAGCGCGGGCGTCAGCCCGCGCTCGGCGTGCCGCCCTCACTCCCCTGCCGTACGGTGGAAGACGCCTGCTCGGCACGTTCGTGCCCGCCAACGCACTGCGGGAGACGGACAGATGCCGACCGTCGCTCCTTCTCGGGCGCGACTGCCCGGCCGGTGCCGTCCGGAGGCCACCTCCCCTTCGTGGGGCTGCACTGTGGTCGCGGTTTCCTGGCCGGGACGCTGGGGCCGGATGTCACCGAGTCGTGCCCTGACGGACGGGCTTGCCCGGCGTACCCGGACCGATCCGCTCCGGGACGCGCCTGCCTGGAGCGGAGTGCTCGGCTCGTCCTGCACGGTTCCGGCGGCCACCGATGACGCCCCCATGGCACGGCTCTGACGGCACCGACCTGCCCTTCTTCATGAACAAGAGGGAGCAGAATCACACGGAAGGGACTTTCCATGACGTCGCTTCTCGAATACCGGAGCAACCGGATCGTCGAACTGATGGAGGAGCCCGCCGGGCGCCGCGACGCCGGCTGGCTGAAGGAGTCGCTCCAGCAGGCGATGCTTCTGGAACTCGCCACCCTTCCCCCGTACTTGTCGGCCATGTGGTCCATCGAGCCTCAGAGCGGGGACGTGCTGAAGGCGTTCAAGCGGATCGTCTTCGACGAGATGTCCCACCTCGGCCTCGCCGGGAACATGCTCACCACCATCGGCGGCGTCCCCCGCCTCGGCGACGTCCACACGGTGCCGAAGTACCCCGGACCGCTGCCCGGCGGCGTACGTCCGTCGCTGACCGTCTTCGTGAGCGGGCTGTCGAAGGAGTCCCTGGATCTGTTCGCGAAGATCGAGCAGCCCGACGACCCGGTCACGGAGGCCCGGTCACACACGTCCATCGGCGCGTTCTACATCGCGATCCTGGAGGTGTTCCGGGACCACGCGGACCTGATCACCGGGGCTCACCAGCTCGAACGGGACATGCAGCACCATGGCGAGGGAAACAGCCTCGTGGCACTCCGTTCACTCGCCGATGTCGAGGCGGCGATCAAGGTGATCAGGGAGCAGGGCGAGGGCACCTCCGCCTCTCCGGAGAACCCTCACCCCGGGGTGACCGACGAGCTCGCCCACTTCTACGTCTTCCGGGAGCTGTACCACGGACGCAAGCTGGTCGAGGTCGCCGAGAACCCGGGCAGATGGGAGTTCACCGGGGACGTCATCGCGATGCCCGGAACCCGTCCGATGGGCACGGTGCCCGACGGCGGCTGGGGAGCACCGGGACAGCCGGCCCCCGACGCCGGGACGCAGGACCTGCTCGACCAGGGCAACCAGGCGTACAGCCGGATGCTGGACCTCCTGGAAGACGCCTGGCAGGCGAACGACCCGGACGCGGCGACCGACCTCCTCGACCAAGCCGTCGACAAGATGATCGGTCTCAAGGGACCGGCCCGGTCCCTGATGCTCCGCGAAGTCCCGAGCGGCGGCGGCAAGACCTATGGACCGGAGTTCCGGTACGTCGACGGCTAGTGTTGCGAGTCGGAAGCTCTCCGGCAGATCTCCGCCTCGATCGCCCCATGGTCGCGCCCTCTACCTCCAGGGCTGCGGTTCGTCGCTGATGCCGCACGCAGACAGAGCGAGCAGACGAGCGGTAGCCCTTGAGCCAGCCCGGCGCGTAGAGCACTCGACCTTGCCATGTTCAGATGGTTCATTCCCGCCCCTTGATCACCTCATGGGCCGGCCGGCGCCCCCAGGGACATGATCAACCACCTCCCCGGCCGGAGCGACGAGGGACCCGCGCCGCTCAACTCCGCGAAGCCGTACCAGGGGCCAGTTGCACATCGATTTTTTGAGCATGTTCAAATAGGTTATGGGGCAGCAATCCCGCTGCCTGATCCAGGGGGGAGAAGTGTGTGGACACGCAGGTCGGCATGAAGACGGTACGAGGGATGGGGAGGAGCGGCCTCGTCGCTATGTCAGTCGCACTGATGACGGTTCTCGTATCGGGGTGTATAGATCTGGGCCCGGTCCATGTCGACCCGGACCACCTGCCCGGGGTGTACCGGAATGACGACACGGGTGCGGAGATCCGCTTGGACGCGGACGGCCGGTTCTCCGCCGTCGGCTTCTCCCAGGACGAGGTGGGGATCGATGGTACCGCCTCCCTCGGCGACTTCGGCGGCACCTGGGACCCCACCCCCTCGAACTTCGTGTATCTGGAACCCGAACCCATCGGGATGAGCGACATCCAGCTCTGGACGGTGAGTTCGGAGAAGGTGTACCTGCAGCCGGACGTGAACGGGCCGATCACCCTGACACTGGTCAAGGCCAAGGAGTCCTGATTCCTGAAGAACGGCTGGCGGCGGGGTGCGGACAGCACGGGTCCGGGCCGGTCTCGGCTGTCAGTGCACACCACCCTGACCTCCGAAAGGGCTCATCCTGCGACGAAGGTCCCGGCTTACGGCTGCCGTGACTCATTGGGTTCGGACAGGCCGGGTCAGGGAGCGGCGTCCGGAGCGTGCGCTCGCAAGGCGGAGCTCAGGCCGCCGGAACCCTCCACGCACCCCTCCCGTATCGACGGGATCCGGCACACGGCTCCTGGGCCGGCAAGGCGATGCGATGAGTATCGATGACACCCCCGGGACCCGTCACTGACGCCCTTTCGGCTCTATCGGAACCCGCCTGCGTTCCCGGATGCACTAGCTCGAGTGGCAAGGGCAAGGACAGCCCCTGACGGTGGGTCATGTCGCTGCGTGGAAGGAGCTGACAGCGGGTCGGCTCACGCAGCGCACGGAAGGAAGCCGTCGATGCGCTCTGCCCGCATTCTCTTCGCCGCCACAGCCACCGTCGCCACCCTGGCCGTCACCACGCCCGGCGCGTACGCGCTCACGGCCGGCGACTGGGACAAGAACGACTCCGCCCACAGCCAGAAGCGGGACCACGACAAGCCGCACGGCGGCATGCACACCGGCTCCGGCGCCCTGTCCCTCACCGGCGGCGACGACTGGTCCAAGGACGAGCACGACAAGAAGGACCACCCGAAGGGCCAGAAGGAGCACGGCAAGCCGCAGGGCGGAGTGCACGCCGGTGGCGGTGCGCTCACGGCGGACAGCGGCAACGACTGGTCCAAGGAGCGCGACAAGCCGCGCGGTGGCGTGCACGCGGGCGGCGGCGCGCTCACCGCGGTGAACGCGGACGACTGGTCCAAGCCCGAGACCGGCTCCAAGACCGACCCCGGCTCCAAGCCCGCGCAGAGCGACCGCGAGAAGGACTGGGGCAAGGAGCACGACAAGCCCAAGGGCGGCGTGCACACCGGCGGCGGTGCGCTCACCGCCGTGAACGCGGACGACTGGTCCAAGCCCGCGCAGAGCGACCAGGCGAAGGACTGGGGCAAGGAGCACGACAAGCCCAAGGGCGGCATGCACACCGGCGGTGGCGGTCTCGCGGACACGGGCACCAACGTGACCGGCGCCGTGGTGCTGGCCGCCGGCGCGGCCGCGGTCGTCCTCCACCGCCGCAAGAAGGCCGCGGGCGCGACCGCGTAGGGGGCACCGGCTGGGACGCGTGAGACGCCGTTTCGAGGGGATCACGCGTCCCGGCCCCCGCTCCGTCCGTGATCCGACTCGCGCGTTCGAAAGGTGCTCTCCGGTGAAGACCCGGCCCCACCCCACCCGTACCCCGGCGCCCCGGCGTGCCGTCCGGTGGGTCGTGCCCACGGTGTTCTGGACGCTGGTGCTGGTGGCGCTCCTGGCCTTCTTCGGTCCAGGGATGTTCACTCCGGACGCGACCGCGCCCTCCCGGCCGACGGCTTCCGGCCCGGCCGAGAACCTTCCGGCTGCCGCACCAGAACCCGGCTCCGGCGCCGCGCGCCCGGCTTCGCCGACCCCTCCGCCGGCCGCCGGCCCCCTCATGCCGAGGTCCGCACCGGTCCGTCTGAAGATCCCCGGCATCGGCGTGGACGCCCCGTTCACCGCGCTGCGGATCGGTTCGTCCGGCGCCCTGGACCCACCGCCGGCCGACAACACCAACTTGGTCGGGTGGCACGCCACCGGCATCTCACCCGGCGAGCGGGGGACCGCCCTCATCGCCGGCCACCTCGACACCGCCACCGCCCCCGCCGTCTTCGCCCGCCTCGGCGAGCTCGAGCCCGGAGACACCTTCGACGTCGCCCGCGCCGACGGCACCACCGCGGTCTTCCTCGTCGAGTCCGTCGAAAGCTTCCGCAAGAACGCCTTCCCCGACCAGCGCGTCTACGCCGACACCCCCGACGCGCTGGTACGGCTGATCACCTGCGCGGGCCCCTACGACCGCGCGGCGAAGGACTACACCGAGAACCTCGTCGTCTTCGCCCATCTGCACGCCATCCGTTGACCGGCGGCGCTGTCCGGCCCGCGGGGAGCGGGCTCGGGTGAGCGGCCGGCTGGAAGGTGGTCGGGCCGAGGCCGGGCCGGTCATCGAGTGCGCCGCCCGTCCTGGGGGCCGGGCTGCTCATGGCCGTCCTTGCCCGCCGTCTCGGCCCGGCCGTGACGCTGACGCGTCGCGCCGGCGAGCCGGGCGGCCAGCGTCTTGATGTGCTCGACGAGTTCTGGGGGTTCGTGCACGTCGAAGTCGAAGCCCTTGGTCGTCACGTAGATGGCCAGCTCGTCCAGCGAGTCGGATCCGGCCCGCAGGGTGCAGCTGTGCTCGTCGATCGGTTCCAGTGCTGCGGTGGTGGGGGCGATCCGTTCGGCTGCGGTCTCGGCGCTGACGTGCAGGGTGAACCGGGCCTGGTAGCGGTAGGCCGCGGTGGAGATCGCCCGTGAGGTGTAGGCGCTGAGATCGGGGTCGGGCGGGGTGCGCGGAGTGAACCGGGGGCCGGTGGGCGTCCGCGGGGCGAGACGGTCGACACGGTAGGTGCGCCAGTCCTCGCGGTCGACGTCCCAGCCGATCAGGTACCAGCGCCGGCCGGTGTGCACCAGGCGGTGGGGCTCGGTCGTACGGACGCTGGTGGTGCCGTCGTGGGTGCGGTAGTCGAAGCGCAGGCGCAGCGAGTCGCGGCAGGCGGCGGCGATCGCGGTGAGGGGGGCCGGGTCGACGGTGGGGCCGATGCCGGCCATCGGCACCGTCACCGACTGCAGGGCGTTGATCCGGTGGCGCAGCCGGGACGGCAGTACTTGTTCGAGCTTGGCCAGGGCCCGTACCGAGGTCTCCTCGATGCCGGTGACCGAACCGTTGGCCGCTGTGCGCAGGCCCACCGCGACCGCGACGGCTTCGTCGTCGTCGAGCAGCAGCGGTGGCAGGTCCGCGCCGGCGCCCAGTCGGTAGCCGGCGGTGCCCGCGGTGGCCAGCACGGGGTAGCCGAGGTCGCGCAGCCGGTCGATGTCACGGCGTACGGTGCGCGGAGTGATCTCCAGTCGCTCGGCCAGTTCGCGGCCGGACCAGTCGCGTCGGGTCTGCAGGAGCGAGAGCAGTCGCAGCAGCCGTGTCGAGGTGTCCCACATGGCGTGAAGTCTGTCATCGAGCTAGGACCGAATCCGTCCTAACCCGCTCCTAGGGTTGTCGGCATGGACACCAACAGCGAGATCCGGCCTTTCACCATCGACATCCCCCAGGCTGACCTGGACGACCTGCGGGACCGGCTCGCCAGGACCCGGTGGGCCGCGGACCTGCCCGATGCCGGCTGGAGCCGCGGGGTGCCGGTGAGCTATCTCAAGGGGCTGGCCGCGTACTGGCGCGATGGCTATGACTGGCGCGTCCACGAGCGGGAGCTGAACTCCCACCCGCAGTTCACCACCGAGATCGACGGGCAGGACATCCACTTCCTGCACGTGCGCTCGCCCGAGCCGGACGCGCTGCCGCTGATCCTGATCCACGGCTGGCCCGGCTCGATCGTGGAGTTCCTGAACGTCATCGGCCCGCTGACCGACCCCAGGGCGCATGGCGGCGACCCGGCGGACGCGTTCCACCTGGTGATCCCGTCGATCCCCGGCAGCGGGTTCTCCGGGCCGACCCGCGAGACCGGTTGGGACACCAACCGGGTGACCAGGGCGTTTGCCGAGCTGATGAACCGGCTCGGCTACGACCGCTACGGCGCGCAGGGCGGCGACACCGGCGCGATCATCTCCCCGGGACTCGGCCGGCTCGACCCCGACAAGGTCGTCGGTGTGCACGCGAACGGGCTCGCCGCCTTCACCGAGGTCGACCCGGACGAGGTGGGCGAGCTGACCGAGGCCGAGCGGGCGCGGCTGGAGAACCTGCGGTACCTGCAGACCGAGCAGTCCGGCTACGCCATGATCCAGATCAGCCGGCCGCAGACGCTGGCGCACGGCCTGCACGACTCCCCGGTCGGGCAGTTGGCCTGGATCGTGGAGAAGTTCAAGGAGTGGACCGATCCCGCCGCCGAACTGCCCGAGGACGCGGTGGACCGGGATCTGCTGCTCACCAACGTGATGCTGTACTGGCTGACCGGAACCGCCGGGTCCTCGGCCAACAGCTACTACGAGACCGCGCATGCCGGCGCCTGGGGCGCCGGTGAGCGTTCCACGGTGCCGACCGGGGTCGCGGTGTTCCCCACGGACGTGTCGATCCGGCGCACGGTCGAGCTCGAACACACCGTCGTGCACTGGTCCGAGTTCGACCGCGGCGGCCACTTCGCCGCCATGGAGGCACCCGACCTGCTCGTCGGCGACGTGCGCGAGTTCTTCCGCAAGCTGCGCTGAGACCACCGCGGCGCCGGCCTCGACCGGGCCGGCGCCGCGGCAGCGTGCCGTGCTCAGGCACGGCGCACACTGGGGAACACGTGCGCGGGACCGTCCCCGCGCGAGCGGGGAGCGGTTCGCGAGCACGCCGATCCGCGGTGGGGATGCGGTGCGGTGTCCGTCAGACGACCTCGTGGACGCCCGTTGCGTCGCGGACGAAGACCGTGCGGGTGTCGGTGGCCCGGTAGCGTTCCTCCACCGCGAAGGTCGTCGGCGTGCCTGCCCCTGGAGTGTCGGGAGCCTCGAAGAAAAGGACGTACGTCTTCGACGTGTCGGTGGAGTTCTCCAGTTGCAGCCAGCCCTTGTAGCCCGCGGCGGGAAACGTACCGGTCGCGGAGACTTCCACGCGCGTGGCGGTGCGGGTGAGTTCGTACGTCGCGGTGCCGAGTTCGAGGCGCTTGCGCGCCCCTTCCTTCCAGCGCTTGAAGAGCGCGATCCACTCCTCGGGCCACAGCCCGCCGCTGACGAGCGGAGGCATGTCCTGCTCAAGGCGCTCCATGATGTCGTCGGCGTGCGTGACGACATCGTCGTAGTCCCAGAGATCCATGGTGAAACTCATGTGATCGCGGTCGATCGCCCGGAACATCGGCTGGATGTGGAGTTCGAACACTGGGGTACGCATCTCAGGCGTACACCTCCATCATCACGTTCTTCAACATGACCTCCTCGATCAACTCGGCAGGCTGGTCGGCCTGGTCCATACCGCTGGGCAGGGGGATGTAGCGGAGAGTCAGCACGTGGTCCTCGACCGAGGCGGGCGTCGCGTCCACCACCGACGTCACGTCGAAGCGCGCCGTGCAGGACGTGGGGTGGTGAGCGGGGGGCGGCGCGTCGCCGTGGCCCTGGCCGCCGTGGTCGTGGTCGCCGTGGCCGTCACCGTGACCGTGCCCCCCGTCGTGGTCGCCGTGACCGCCATGACCGCCGTGGTGGTCGCCGTCGTGGAGGTGTGCGCGCCACATCACCACGTACCCCACGCCGTAGCGCTCGGCGAAGTCGTCGTCGGTGCGGAACTCCACGTCTCTCGGGTGGGCATAGGCACGCATCATGAAGCTCCCGGTCCGGGGAACCTTGAGCTCGTTGAGCCTCACCACCAGCCGTCGGCCTTCCTCAGGCGGGGCGGAGAAGCGGAACTGCAGGCGCTCGGTGTCGCGGAGCTGGGTGGGGATGTCGTCGCCGGAGACCGACTCCATCGGCTTCGACGTCACGAGCTCGCGGGGGATCGGCGGGGCCGCGCCGACGCCGAACGCGGTGGCGAGCTGGTCGGAGTACGCGTACGTGTAGCCGAGGTCCAGCGTGTCGTGGAAGTCCCCGCTCTTGTGCTTGGGCTGGTCGAGAAAGCCCCGCAGGTCGAGGTCGGGCGACGTCAGGGGCGGGGCGCCGTTTCGGCGCTGCCACTCCGCCCACATCAGGTCGATGAAGCAGTGGAAGCTCCAGTAGATGGGATCCTCCGCGGCCTGGCCGGGGTCCGCCATCTTGCCCCCGATGAACTCCGGGTGCATGTAGTTGTGCGGCCCCTCCTCGAGACGGCCGTAGTCGCCGAACGGGTCCCCGTCCGGGAATCCGGCGAACTGCGCCTGATCGGTCTCGGTCGTGACGATCGCGAGTGTGTCGGGCGGTAGTTCCGCGGGGCGCAGATCGCGGTCCGGGTCGGACAGCCCCGGCTTGTCGAACGACGGCGGGAACTTTCCGGTCGGCTGCTCGTGGATCCAGTCCCAGTACGGGATGGTGACGTCCGCGGTCCGGGGCGGATCCGCCGCCTGGAGGAGCTGCTCGAAGTAGTGGAGGTGCGCGCGGTGCCAGGGCAGGAACGCGTCGCTGCCGTGCTCGCACGGGCCGACGAAGACGTCGTTGTGCAGCGCGGCCTGGAACGCGTATCCCGTCGGATCGTCAGGGTCGGCCACCGAGCGGGCGCGCAGAATGCCGAGAGCGTGGACGTAGTCGTCCAGCTGAGCCTCTGTCAGGGCGTTGATGTCACGACGCTTCTTCGCCATGGCGGTGCCTCCGTTCCGGGTTCGGGTCACATGCAGTGAATATTCACGCGACCGCGATGACGGAACGTGGCCATTGGGGTGATCCGTATCTGCTCCCGGCCTCCGGCGGCTCTTTTCAGCCGCGGCGGCGCCTGATCGGCTCTCCGAGCAGCTCGGTCAGTTCCGCCTCGACGGCGGAGAGCACCGAGGGGCCCCAGACGGTCAGTGTCTGTTCCCAGGGGTCGCCGAAGGTGCCCAGGCGGAGGTCGTCGGTGAGGTGGAGGTAGTAGTCGCCATGGGGGTAGGTGCCTTTGCCGGGTCGAGGCGGCCGTCCAGGAAGGTCGGTGCGGCGGGGGTCGTATCGGTAGCCGTCGTGCTGCCAGTCGAGCCAGTGGACGAACTCGCCGGGCCCGGTGGCGGTGAGCAGTCCGCGCTGGACGATCGCGTCGATCTGTTCGGGGAGGTCGGGTACGGGCCGGTGGTGGGCGTGCAGATGCCAGGCGGCGGAGGGAACGGGAGCGCTGATCGCGGGCAGGGAGGTGACGCTCGGGGTGAAGTCGAAGTCCCTGTGAAAGCGCTCCCACAGCGGACCGTCGTCGTGGAGCCAGTCGAGGAACTGCGCGGGGCGAGTGGTCTCGGAGGTGCCGGCCGGGCGCCAGTGATACGAGCGGACGGTGGCGGCCTCGACGAAGCCGGCCTCCAGAAGCCTCTCACGCAGGCGGCCTCCGGCCTCGGCCAGGAGGGGTCGCGGGGTGGGCGTGCGCCAGTGAGCAGTGCAGTCCCGGACGAAGTCCTCGTCGTCGCTGCTCAGCCCACCGACGATCTTGAAGGGACGGGTCAGGTCGGTGTGGACCCAGCCCACAGCGGTGACCTCGCCGTGCTGCACGCGGACGTCGATGTAGACGTCGCCGTCCTCCGAGGTGCCGTCCGCGATCATCTCCGCGTAGGGCACCGCGTGCGGGCCGGGAGACCCGACGGCGATCCCCCGAGCCCGTTCGGCCTGCTGCTGGACCGAGTACAGGCTGCGGATCTCGTTCCGGGACTGCGGCGAGACATCGGGGCTGTCCGGCAGCTCCTCGGCGATCAGCACGGAACGCTCCCAGCCCGGGGTGAACCCTGCCGCGATCAGCGCTCGGCCCAGGTCCGGCGCATCGTGCCCGTACACCTTCCACTCCACCGGCTCGTCACGAGCGGCGAAGGCTTCCTGCTGGCGGCGGACCAGCCCGGCGATGTCGGTCCCGGGCGCGAGGGGGGCGTGCTCGGCGGTGCCGTGCGTCCCGTAGTGCCGGCGCACCACCGGCCCATCCGCCTGGACCACCACCCCGACCGGATGCCACGAGGGGACCCGCCCCCGCTGCGCGTCGTACTCCGCCCACCGCTCACCCATGTCCATGCGTGGAAGCCTAGACGGGGCTCGGAAACGTCCCGACCTGCGCGTCTGGGGGAGGCACCCCTCCGCCGTGCTGGTTGTCCGTGTGTTCTCGTAGGCTCTCGGCGGTCTGATCGAAGGGATTGCCATGGAAGACCCGACGGGTATCGCAGCGTTGGCCAGGATTCTCCCTCCGGATCTCGGCGCTGACGAGGGGGTCGACTGGGCGGGCGCGGAGGCACGGTGGGGCACGAGGCTCCCCCGGGACTACATGGCCTTCATGTCCGTGTGGGGCGCCGGCTCGTTCGAGGAAGTCTCCATCCTCATGCCTTTGCCGCAGGAGTACCTCCAGTGGGATCCCGGGACCTTCGAGGAGGAGACGGAGAACGCTCGCTCCACCTGGGAGATGCTCGACGGCCAAGAGGGCCTCGACATCGACCCCGACCACATACTCGCCTGGGGCGTCACCTCCGGCGCGGACATCCTCTGCTGGCTGACCACCGACCCCGATCCTGACCAGTGGCCGGTCCTGGTCTGCGGCCGCCACACGCGTGAGGACTTCACCCTGTACACCTGCGGCATGGTCGCATTCCTCCGCAAGCTCCTCACGGACGAGTTCGTCCCTTGCCCGATCAGCATCGATCTCCGCGACGCCTCACCACGCTACGTGCACTGGCGCACACAGCAACTTCGCTGGAAGGCGGGCTTGGACCCGTACTCCGGTGAACCGCGGCCTGCCCGCCCATAGGGGCCGAGGGCGGGGAGGTCCCACGCCCCGGGTCAGTCCAGGATCGCGGTGGCCTCGATCTCGACCAGGTGCTCGGGCACGTCCAGCGCCGCGACGCCCAGCAGCGTGGCCGGCGGCACCGGGGTCACGCCCAGCCGGGCGCAGGCGCGGGCGATCCCCTCCATCAGCGAGGGCATCTTGTCAGGCGTCCAGTCGACGACGTGGACGGTCAGTTTCGCCACGTCGTCGAAGCTTCCGCCCGCCGCGCCGAGGGCGGTGCCGATGTTGAGGTAGCACTGCTCGACCTGCGCGGCGAGATCCCCCTCCCCCACCGTCCGGCCGTCCTCGTCCCAGGCCACTTGCCCGGCGACGAAGACCAGCTTCGCACCCGTCGCGATCGACACCTGCCGGTAGGCGTCGACCTCCGGAAGACCCTTCGGGTTCAGCAGCGTGACGGCCATGGTGCGGCCCCTCCCTCACATGTGGTGAGACCCTTCCGCAGGGCCTCACGGTTTCTTGTGGTGACTCGGAAACCGTAGGAGAGTGGGCGCTGACAAGGAAGAACGCACTTTTCGGTGACTGGGGAACCTCGTGGGAACCAAGCAGTTCAGCGGCTCGGCCGAAGACGCGGACCTGACGCGGGCGGACTCCCTCGCGCGGGAGATCTTCTCGGACGTCGCCAACAAGTGGGCGCTCCTGATCATCGAAGCCATCGGGGACGGCACGCTGCGTTTCGGAGAGGTACGCGACGCCGTCCAGGGCATCAGCCACAAGATGCTCACCCAGAACCTGCGCATGCTGGAGCGCTACGGCCTCGTCGACCGCACCGTCCACCCCGTCGTGCCCCCGCGGGTCGAGTACACCCTCACCGAACCGGGCCGCGCCCTGCGCGTGACCATCGACGGCCTGTGCGCCTGGACCCACCAGTACCTGGGCGACATCGAAGCATCACGCCGCCGTTTCGACGCCTGACACCGGTCCGGCAAGGGGACGCCTCGCGTACCGGCGCGGCGGAACTCATGGCTTGTGGGTGACCCAGAGCAGTTCCGCCGGCCAGCGGTGTGCCCAGTCGGGCGGGTCGGTCTCGTTGTAGCCGTTGGGCGTTCCGGGGTCGGGCCGCGGCTCGATGAGGTCATCGATGAGGAGACCGGCACCGCGCAGGACCCTGACCCAGTCGCCGTAGGTGAGCTGATAGCTGGTCGCGCCGTCGCCTTCGGCGATGGTGTTCAGCCCGAAGTAGTCCTGCTGCAGCGTCGTGGTCACGCGGCCGGCGGCTTCGTCGTAGCAAGCCTCGAACCATGGGCTGGCGACGTTGAACACCAGGCGCCCGCCTCGGCGCAGGACGCGTGCGGCCTGCGGGACGGCCAGGTGCGGGGGCGCCCAGCTGAGCCCACCGAAGTCGCAGAAGACGAGGTCGAAGCTTTCGGCGGCGAAGGGGAGTTGTTCGGCGGCGCCTTGTACCAGCGGATAGCGGGCCTCTCCCATCGCACCGGCCGCCGCGGCGAGTTGGGCGTCGGACAGGTCGAGCCCGACGACACCGGCCCCCTCGGCCGCGAGCGCCCTGGACCACTGACCGGCGCCGCAGCCGAGTTCGAGGACGCGCTTGCCGGTGACGTCGCCCAGGGCGTTCAGGTACGCGTCGGGGATGGAGTACATGCCCCACAACCGCGGTGTGGCGCCGATGCGCGGGTCGTGCTCGTGCTGGTAGGCGCTGCTGATCCGGTTCCAGAGTCGCCGGTTGGCGGGGATGCTGTCCACGTGGCGAGTCCAGCACTGTCCGCCGGGGGCGGTCAACACGATGAGGCAGTGTCCTGGCGATCACGAGCGGAGCCAGATGGCGAGCGTGGCGACGAGGCGACCGGGATGCCCCCGTCGATCTGGCCGACCGCGTCCGCCCTGGTCCGGATCCGCCGGAAGGGGATGCGCCGGGGAGAAGAACCACCTCTCCCTTTCCACTCTCTGCCAACCGCCCGGCGAAGACAAGACTGCAATTTCTGCTGTCACACCAGGACACTCGTTCCGATCGGAGATCTGCACCGCCCGGAAACCGGAGGAAACTCATGTCAGATGTCTGGGATCCCCACGGCAGCCTGCGGCGCGCGCTGTGGATCGGCGGCGCACAGTGGTCCGGAAAGACCACCGTCGCCGAACTCATCGCCAGACAGTACGGACTGACGGTCTACCACTACGACTTTCACGACGCCCGCGGCCACCAGGACCGCCGCGTCGCGCGTCGTGTCGCCCTGGGTGAACCCGTGGAAGATCCCACCCCCGACCACGTCTGGCTGGAGCAGGGACCGGAGAAGATGGCCGCCGAGACGCTGGCCGGCTTCCCGGTCCGCTTCGAATGGGCGCTGGACGACCTGCGCGCACTGTTCACCGCCCGGCCGGTGATCGCCGAGGGATGGGGCCTGCGACCGGAGCTCGTGGCGCCGCTGCTCGACTCACTCCGCCGCATGGTCGTCCTCGTCCCCACGGAAGACTTCCGTCAGCACCAGCTCCGGACCCTCCCCCGCGCGGGAACCCTCCACGCGCCTGTCTCCGACCCGGCCCGCTCCCAGGCCAACCGTGTCGCCCGTGACCGGCTGGTCGCCGAGGACGCAGCACGGAACGCCCGCCGCCTCGGCATCCGTGTCATCGAAGTCGACGGGACGCTCGACGCGGTGGACGTGGCGGCAGAGGTCGCCGAGCATTTCGCCCCTTTCCTTGGCGCGACGACGGCTGTGCAGCAGCGTGATCCCGATGCTTGACGACCCTGATTCCTGTCACTCTCCTCCTCTCAGGGTGGACCTGCGGTGTCGGCCCCACGACCACCACCTCGACCGGGAAGCCCGCGCCCAGGGAGCGGTGGGGCGCCGGCTCCCGGCGGTCCTCCTCGTGCACTGCCGACGCCGTGCGGCGCGAGTGCGCTCGGCTGTGGGCTGCCGGGGAACTCCCGGCTCAGGACACCGCCCGGCTTCCCCGGCTGCCCTTCCGCCAAGGCGCCCAGGAGGTGGCGGGCCGGCTCGCCGGTCCGCACCCCGGCCGCTCGCCGAGGGCGGCCTCGGTGCCGGGCCGCGCGGCCGGGGTCGTCCGCGCGGCCCGGCAGGCGCCCCGGCCGGGTCGGGCGCGGGTCAGCGCCGCCGGAACCGGGACAGCACGGCGAGCGCCTTCGTCCAGATGATCCGGGCCGTCCAGCGGACCCAGATACGGACTCCCTCGTTGCCGACGAGGTCGCCGACCGCACGGAGGGCCAGCGAGACCTCCGGCGACGGGTGCCACGCGCCGAGGTGGAACAGGTACATCAGGAACTGCTTCATGCGGACCTCACCAGGGTGTCGGTGAGGTGCGGGCCCGCACCCCGGGCTGTGCCGGCGTGAGACCCCACCGTGGAGCCGCGTGCGGCAGCGCCGGAACTCGGCCGAGGCCGCGGGCGGAATCGCGGCGGCCACCAGGCCGGACGGACAACTCGCGTGAGGTCTGGTTCATCCACGGTCCCCCCGGTCCGGGGTCCGCCGCTGCCCTAGGCTGGGCCCGCCACTTCGAACCGGGAGCCGCGTAGTGACGGATCGTCAAGACCGAGCCGACGGGCGGGGCACCGGCCGGCCGGCGCGCCAGGTGCGGACGAGCCCCGCGGCGCTGCTGCGCCGGTCGCTCGCCTACCTGTACGACGCGCTCAACGGATCGTCCGCGACCGATCGCACGGACCCCCGGCTCTCGCGCCGTACGGACCGGCAGGTCTGGGAGCGGCTCCGTACCGAGATCGCCGCGCAGATGGAGAAGGACCGGGAGCGGGGGCGGAGCACGGCTCCCGACCGCACCCCGGTGTTCATGGAGCAGACGTTCCGCACCCTCCGCCGGGACCTGGACGCCGGCCGGCCGCTGAGCCGGGACCGGCTGAGGGTTCTGGAAGCGGTGCTGGCCCTCGGACGTCCCGGCCACCGGCTGCCGCGCACCTGGATCGATCGGGCCCCCGCGATTCTGGCCGCCGACCCGCCCCCGGCCCGCCGGCCCGGCGACGGCGGGAAGAGGCACCACGACTACGTGGAGGACGCGAGTGCCGCGGCACTGGAGCAGGTCCGCGGCATCGGTGGCCCCGACGGGGTGTCGCTGAGCGACGTGTACGTGGTCCGGGGCCAGGAGGAGGCGCTGGCCCGGCTGCTCGAACAGCAGGCGGCGGTGGGCGTGCCGGGGCAGCCGGTCCAGGTGGTCCTCGGTGAGGCGGGCACTGGCAAGACCAGCATGCTGTGGTTCTTGGCGACGGCCCTGCGAGGACGCAAGGCCGCGGCCGAGCCCTCCGGTGAGCGCACCGGCCCCCCGTCGTCCGAACGCCGCCGCGGGGCGGTGATCAAACCCTGCTTCTTCCGGGGTGAGGACCTCCTGGATCCGCGGGGAGGCGAGCGGCTGCTGGAGGCGCTCGGCGGCGACCTCAGCCAGGCTCAGGTGCGGCGCGGCCGGGTCGTCCTGCTGGACAGCGCCGATCTGCTGCTGCACGCCGAGGACGGGCGCGGCCGGCTGCGGCAGGTGGTCGAGCTCTGCCGGAGCCGGGGTGTGCCGATGGCTCTGACCTGCCGCACCCGCGACCGTTCGCAGTTGGAGGACGTTCTCGGAGCCGCGCCGCTCGCCGTCTCCACCCACGTCGAGGACTTCCGCTTCGACGGCGAGGTCGAGCGGGCCGTGACCACCTACTGCCGCCACTACCTGTCGGCGGACATCCAGAGGTCCACCGCGTCGGCGCTGCTGCGCGCGGCGGTACGGGGCCTGCCCGTGCGGGAGGTCGTCGCACGGCCCCTGACGCTGCGGATGCTGCTCCAGGTCTACGTCGAGGGCATGGACACCGACGAGATGGACGCCGGCCTGGTCTACGACGAGTACTGGCGGCGCCGGGTGGCGCAGGACCTGCGCCAGGAGGAGCTGGTCCCGGCCGACACCAGGGACCTGTCCTGGCCCGCCCAGGCCACCGCCCGGCTGATGCTGCACGACGGCGTGGTGGCACTGCCCGCCGTGGAGCTGACCGAGCGCTTGCCGATGGCGGACGCCGGGCCGGGCGGGGGCGACCCGGGCGAGCACGTCGCGGTTCTGGAGAACCGTGCCGTCCTCACCCGTACGACGAGTACGGGTGCCGTGCGGGCCGGGGAACCGGGTGGCTCGGTCCAGTTCTTCCACCAGACCCTGTACGAGTACGCGGCCGGACGCTGCGTGGCCCGCCTGGTGGACGACGCGGGACTGTCGTACTACCGCGCGCTCGAAGCGCATCTGACGGATCATCCGGACGACTTCCTGCGCGCCGCGGTCGCCGAACAGGCCATCGTGCAGGGCGTGCGGTCGAGAGGCACGGCGCGAACGGAGGCCACCGGTCTGTTCCTGCGGCTGCTGCGCAGTACGGAGGTGGATCTTCAGGTCATCGCGGTGCGCTGCTATGCCTTCCTGCCGCACCTCTACGCCCATGAGCGCAAACGGGTCCAGGCGTATCTCCGCGATGAGGCACCGCAGGCCATGGCGGAGGAGCTGCTCGCGATCCTGCCCACCCGCCGCCACCCTCGGCCGGAGGTGGTCACCGCCGATCTGGCCGACGTGCTGCGCCGCCACCCCCGGCTGCGCCGGCGGGTGCTGGAGCTGCTGTCCCGCTTCAGCGGCGTCGACGAGGAGGCGTCCGGGGCGGTCTGGTCACTGCTGCACGAGCTGTGCGACGACCACCAGGGCTGTCTCACCCGGCCGGCGCGCGCGGACGATCCGCCGCCGGCCGGGTGCGGCGGCGAGCTGTGCCTGTGGTCCTGGCTGGTCCGGCTGGACGGCAACAGCGCGACCAGTCACGGCAATCCGGCCGCCCGGCTGGTCTCCGTCCTCGCCGTGCACCACGACGCCTGGGCGCTCGCCCGGATCCGCGAACTGCTCGCCCTCGCCCAGCACCACCGTGCCCGTGCCCAGGTGCTGCAGTGCGTTCCGCTGATCCACGGCCGGCGCCTGCTCCCCGGCTGGTCGACGCTGATGCGCACGGCCGCCGAGACCGCGGCACGGCTCGGACCGGGAAGGCGCGGCGGGGCGCGCCCACCCGCCGACGAGGCGGACACCGCGAGCGCCCAGGAGATCCTGGACGCCTACTGGTACGAGGCCGCCGCCACCGACCGGGCGCCGCTCGACGTACTGCGCGCCCTGGCCCGCGAGGGCGACACGCCCTTCGACGCCCCGCCCCCACGCCTGCGCGGTGTCCTGACCCGGCTCGGCGAGGGACTGCGCGCGGCCGATCCGGACGAGGTGCGCGGTCTGCTGGACGAGGCGGTGGCGCTGTGCGGCGGCTCCGACCGCGTCGACCAGGTCGCCCGGGCCCTGCTGCCGCCGCTCCTGACGGACCCCGCCCCGTCCGGTCCGGGAGCGGGCACGCGCGCCGCCGAAGGGTGGTGCGCGGACCGGCTCGCCGACTTCGCCGCGACCGCCCGGACCCGGCCGCCCGGCACCGCCGTCCGGTTCGCCGTCGCCGGCCTGTCCCGGCTCGGCCCCGGCCACGCGGCACGCCTCATGCCGTGGTCTCCGGCGGCCCGGCCGTCCGGCAGGGCCGGGGGCAGCCCGTGGCGCGACGCCCGTGCGGACGCCGTCTGGCTCGCACCGAACAGCGCCACCCGGCTCCTCGTCCCCCTCGCCGCGGCCGGTGACCGCCAGGCCACCGCGGGCCTGGAGCGGTGGCGCTCCCTCGAACGGGCCCGCCACGACCAGCTCGTCCGCGGCCGGAACGACTGGCCCCGCTACCACGAGGACGCCCCCTGGCACGGCCCCGCGCGAGGCGATGTCCTCAAGCTGGTCCATACCGCGCTCGCCGACCTCGCCGCACTCGACCACACCCTGATCGCCGAGGCCGTGCGGCACAAGGTCCCGCCGGCCGACCTCCCCTGGCTGGCCAAGCTCGCCAAGGCCGCCGCCGACCAGCCTGGCGATCCCTCCGCCACGCTCGCCCGGGCGGTGCTCACCCGGTACGGCCCCGACCTCGCCGGATGGTGCTCCGATCTGTGGGACAGGACCCTCCCCTGCCCCGACAACGATGCGAAGACGGCGGCACTCCGGCTCTGGGGCGACCTGGTGCGCCTGGGTGCGGCCGAGCGGCCCGGCCTGAGGCGCCAGGCGGAACTCGCCAGGACCCTCGGCGGCAAGGCGTGGGCGGGCGCGACCGTGGTGTTCCGGTACTGGAACCGGCCCGAGGCGACCGCCGTCATCGGCAGCGCCGGCGACCCGGAGTGGGCTGACCTGGACGCCGCCCTGGCGGAGGCCGCCGAAGCCTTCCCCGGCCGGGCGGCGACCCTCGCCCCGCTGCGGTCCTACCTGCACTGCCGTTTCGCCCCCTTGACCGACGCCGAGGCGGTCACCACGGCGCTCGCCGCCGCCCGCGCCGAGGTACGAGCGGCGCGGACCACCGCGGACATCCACGACTCCGGCGCCGGGTTCCTGGCCGAGCGCCTCTGCGCGGTCGACCCCGCCGCCGCGGTCGCGGTGACCGTCATGGTCGCCGGGCGCACGGCCCGGGCCTCGTCCACGGAACCCGACCCTCACCACGTCACCAGGCTGGGCTGGATGTGGCAGAAGCCGCTCAGCCGTCTCGCGGCCTCGGCCGACCCGGCGCAGTGGCGGACCCTGCTGACCGGGCTGGCGGACGGTCCGCTCGCCGTGTTGCAGAAGGCCCTCGACCTGGCGGCCTCACACCGCCGTGACGAGGACCTCCGGGCCGTCGCCGAATCCGCCCTGGCCGCGAGCCCCTACCGCGGCGAGGCACTGGCGGGTCTGCGGGACGCCGCGATCCGGCACCGACGCACCCCCCTGGACGGGCGTCGGTGGACCGCGATCCTCGACCCGGACAGCGCCGAGTCCGTCACCGAGGAGCGGTCGGTTCCGTAGAGCTGCCTGCCACACCGCGGATCGTCGGCGGTCGCCCGCCGCGGAGGCTGAGGAGGGACCTTCGGCGAAGGGAGGGGTGGGGCGGGGTTCACTCCTCACGCTGCGCCCGCGCCCTTGCGGGGCGCCGCCCCTCAACCCCCGCGCGCCTCCCTGACGGCCGTCTCCGCGTCGAGCCCCTCGCCACGGGCCCGGGCGGCCAGGAACGCCCCGTCCCCCAGGGCTGCGCGGACGGCCGTCTCGACGCGCTCCACGTCCCCTCGCTCCGCCGGGGGCAGCGGCGCCCCGGTCGACGCCCGCAACGCCCCCGCCGCGCCCAGCAGCAGGGCCGCGCCTTCCCTGTGCCCGTCCAGGGCGTGGGCTCCGGCCAGGCCCTCCAGCGCCAGCGCCACCGCCCGCGGGTCCCCGGTCGCCAGCGCCGTCGCGTACCCCTCCCGGTGCAGTTCGAGGGCCCCTTCCGCGTCGCCCCGCAGCTCCGCCGCGAAGCCCAGCTCCGCCAGGATCAGCGCGTTGGCGCCGTCGAGCCCGACGAGCCGGTGCCAGGCGAGGACCTCCCGGAGGTGGATCTCGGCCTCGTCCAGCAGGCCCTCGCGGCGGGCTCCGAGGCCCAGGCCGAGGACGGCGTTGATCTCGCCGGCCCGGAAGCCGGCCTCGACGGCCTTCTCCCGGCCCGCCTGGTGGTACGTGCGCGCCTGCTCCAGGTCTCCTCTGAGGAGCGCGGTCCGGCCGAGGCCGGACAGCAGGTCGGGCACCTCGGTGGTGAGCCCGAAGCTCTCGGCGGTGTCCAGCGCGGCGCGCTTCAGCGCGTCCGCCCGCTCGTACGCGCCGCGGATCTCCGCCACGGCCGCCAGCGGGTACACGGACCACAGCCCTCCGCACGCGTCCCCGACCGCCGCGAAGAGCGCTGCGCTGCGGGCCGCGTCGTCCTCGGCACCCGCCAGGTCGCCCCGGAGCAGCCTCTGCACGGACCGGTCGCCTAGCGCCGCCGCCTCGCCCCACGCTTCTCCGGTCTCCGCGTACCCGTCGAGCGCCGCGTTCGTCAGTTCTTCGCCCTCGCTCTGGCTCCCGGTGCCGCAGAGCGCGTGGGCGAGGAACCAGCGGGCCCAGGCGAGCGCGGCGGGGCCTCCTCCGTGAGCCGCGTCGACGGAGGCGAGCGCGTCCGCGATGCGCCGGTGGCGGTCCGTGCCGTCGCCGCTCATCACGGTGAGCCCGGTCCACCAGACGGCGACCCGGGCCCGTACCCGGGCGAGGGCGTCGGGAACCCGCGCCGGGTCGGGGGAGGTGCCCGCCGTGTCCAGGGCGGTCGCCGTCGAGCGGACCGCCTCCCCCAGGCGACCGCGCAGCACCCAGTACCAGGCCAGCGCGTCCACGAGCCGCAGCGCGTGTGCGGCGTCGCCGCGCCGCGCCGCGCGGTCCAGGGCGGCGCGCAGGTTCGGGGACTCGGCGTCCAGGCGGGTCAGCCACTCCCGCTGTGCGGGGCCGCGGAGTTCCGGCTCGGCGGCCTCGGCGAGGTGCGTGTAGTACGTCAGGTGCCGGTCACGGACGTCTTCGGTCTCGCCCGCGTCCGCCATCCGCTCGGCGCAGTACGCGGCGACGGATTCGAGCAGCCGGTAGCGCGGCCCGTCCTTCCCGTCGACGGCGACGACCAGGGACCGGTCCACCAGCCGGGCCAGGAGGTCGAGCACGTCGTCGGCCGCGACCTCGCCGCCCGCGCAGACCTGCTCCGCCGCGTCCAGCGCGCAGCCCTCGGCGTGGACGGCGAGCCGGCGCAGGACCAGGCGCTCCGGTTCGGGCAGCAGCTCCCAGCTCCAGTCGATCACCGCGCGGAGCGTCTGCTGCCGGGCGGGGGCACCCCGCTGTCCGGCGCTGAGGAGCCGGAAGCGGTCGTCGAGCCGTTCGAGCAGCCGGTGCACGCCGAGCGCGCGCACCCGGGTGGCGGCCAGTTCCAGGGCGAGCGGTACGCCGTCGAGGCGCCGGCAGATGTCCTCGACGGCGGCCCGCTGGGAGTCGTCCGGTACGAATCCGGGCGCCGAGGCGGTCGCCCGGGCGGTGAACAGCTCGACGGCGCCCGGGAGGTCGAGCGGTGGCACCGACCACAGCGTCTCTCCGGCGAGGGCCAGCGGCTCCTGGCTCGTCGTCAGCACCACGAGGCCGGGGACGGTGCGCAGGAGCAGCTCCGCCAGCGCGGCGGCCTCGTCGATGACGTGCTCGCAGTTGTCGAGGACGAGCAGCATCCGTCTGCCGCGCAGGACGGCGGCCAGTCGCTCGGCCCCGCTCGGTGTCCGTCCCGCCTCGGGACGTGTGCCCCACGCCCCGTCGTCGCGCAGCTGGAGGGCCGCGGCGACGACCTCGGCCGGCCTGCCGCGGGCTCCGGCGAGTTCGACCAGCCAGACGCCGTCGGGAAAGTGCTGTCGCGCCTGCCCGGCGGCCTCCACGGCGAGCCGTGTCTTGCCGACGCCTCCGGGTCCGGTGAGGGTGACGAGCCGGCGCCCGGCGAGCAGCTTCCGGATCTCCTCGACGGCCGCGTCGCGCCCGACGAGTCCGGTGAGGGCCGTCGGCAGGTTGCCGCGCGCCACGCCCCGGCCGGCAGAACCCGGACCGGCGTCACCACGCCGACCGGCATCACCCCGGCCGGTATCGCCCGGACCTGTACCGCTCCGACCGGCGTCCCGGGCCGAGGCCGCGTCCGGGGCGGGGAGCGCGTTCGGCTCTCGTACGTCTCCGTCCGGCGCCGAAGCCGCCGCCGCGACGGGCGGCCCCCCGGACGTCGCCCATGCCTCCGCCCGTACCGCTTCCAGCGCGGGGTCCTGGCGGAGCATCGCCTGCTGGAGCCCGACCAGTTCCGGGCTCGGGTCGAGGCCGAGGTCCTCGGCGAGACGGACGCGCAGCTCCTCGTATCCGGCCAGGGCCTCGCTCTGCCGGCCCGAGCGGTAGAGCGCGCGCAGTTGCACGGCACGCAGCCGCTCACGCAGCGGATGGCGCTCGACGATCTCCGCCAGCTCTCCTACGAGCAAGGCGTGTTCACCGGCGTCGAGGCGCGCCTCCGCCGCCTCCTCGCGGACGACGAGCCGCTCCTCCTCCAGGCGGTTCGCGGCCGCGCGGGTGAACGGCTCGTCCGCGAAGTCCGCGAACGCGGGTCCGCGCCACATGTCGAGCGCTTCGGCGAACAGCGCGGCACGGCGCTCCGGTTCGGGTACGGCGCGGGCACGGGCGGCGAGCGCGGCGAACCGCTCCGCGTCCAAGGAACCTTCGGGAGGCACCAGTTGATAGCCGGGGGCGCGGGACACCAGCAGGTCACGGCCGCCCGGTTCGGCCTCCTCCAGGGCGCGTCGTAGCTGGGAGACCTTGGCCTGGAGGGCGCGCAGCGGTCTGCCCGGCGGCTCCTCGCCCCACAGGTCGTCGACGAGGCGGTGCGTGGCGACGGGCCTGCCCGTGTCGACGAGCAGCGAGGCGAGCAGGGCGCGCACCTTGAGTTCGGGAACCCGGACGGGCCTCCCGTCCTCGGTCCACACGGCCGTCTCCCCCAGCACCCCGAATCGCATGGGATCACCGTAACTCCCGCCCGAACCGGGCCCGAACAGAACCCGAGCCGAACCCGAACAGCCCTCCCGCAGAGTCTTCCCCGTCAGCAGGAAACACCACCGAGGAGACTTCGATGGCCCGCTCCACCACCCTCACCGGCAAGACCGCGCTCGTCACGGGCGGCAGCCGCGGCATCGGCCGCGCGATCGCCCTGCGACTGGCCGCCGGCGGCGCGCGCGTCGCCGTCCACTACGCCACCAACGAGGCTGCCGCGAAGGAGACGGTCGCCGCGATCGAGGCATCCGGCGGCTCCGCCTTCGCGATCCGCACCGAACTGGGCGTCCCCGGGGACGCCGAAGCCCTCTGGAACGCCTTCGACGAGCACGCCGACGGCGTCGACATCCTGGTCAACAACGCCGGGATCGCCGGCGCGGGCACCATCGACGAGGTCGAGGAGGCCGACTACGACCGGGTCTTCGCGGTCAACGCCAAGGCGCCGTTCTTCATCGTCAAGCACGGCCTCGGCCGGCTGCGGGACGGCGGCCGGATCATCAACATCTCCTCCGGCGTCACCAAGGTCGCCTTCCCCGGTATGACGTCGTACGCCGCCTCCAAGGGCGCGGTCGAGGTGTTGACCCTGACCCTCGCCCAGACCCTCGGCTCCCGCGGCATCACCGTCAACGCGGTCTCGCCCGGCACGATCGAGACGGACATCCACCCGTGGATGGCCGACCCGGCGGCCAAGGCACACGCCGCCGGCTTCTCGGTCTTCGACCGGGTCGGCCAGCCGGGGGACGTGGCCGACGTGGTCGGCTTCCTCGCCTCGGACGACGCGCGCTGGGTGACCGGCCAGAACATCGACGCGAGCGGCGGCTCCGGCCTCGGGCTGTGACGACGGGCGCGCCGTGCCCCGCCCACCGTGCCCGCCCGCCTCCCCGCAGACCCTCCCGCAGAGCTTCCCGAAGGACTCCGCCATGCCCCGCCACACGCTGCTCGTCCACGCCCACCCCCGCACCGGCTCCCTGACCGCCCAGGTCACCGGCCTCCTGCACGCCCGGCTCAAGGACGGCGGCGGGACCGTCGACGCACTCGATCTGTACGCCGAGGGCTTCGACCCCGTCCTGCGGCCGGCCGACGAGCCGGACTGGGAGGACCGGGAGAAGGCTTACTCCCCCGAGGTCCACGCCCATATGGACCGCGTCCTGGCCGCCGACGACATCGTGGTCGTCTTCCCGGTCTGGTGGATGGCGCCCCCGGCCGTCCTCAAGGGCTGGATCGACCGGGTGTGGAACTACGGCTTCGCCTACGGCCGCAGCAAGCCCCGCCTGTCGGGGAAGCGCATGCTCTGGCTCGCCCTGATGGGCAACGCGGAGGAGGAGATCGGACGACTGGGTCTCTCCGCCGTCCTGGACCTCCAACTACGGCTCGCTGTCTCCCGGTTCTGCGGGATCGAGGACTCCTCCGTCGCGATCGTCCACGGCACCGAACTGTCGGGGGTGCCGCGCGCACTGCGCCCGCAGCGGGTGCGGGAACTGCTGAAGTCCGCCGAGGAATCCCTGAACGGAGCACTGCCCCGATGACCACCACCCGCACCCCCGCCTCCCCCGGCGCCGGACGACCGCCCACCGCCTCTCCCGCCTCGCCCGCCTCCCCCGCCGGGGCCGCGCCCGCGAAGGCCGGCGCCCGCCAGTGGCTCGGCCTCGCCGTCCTCCTCCTGCCGGTCACCCTGATGACGGCCGACCTCGGCGTCCTGTGGCTCGCCACCCCCTACCTGGCCGCCGATCTGCGGCCGAGCAGCGCCCAGTTGCTGTGGATCACCGACATCTACGGCTTCCTCACCGCCGGCACCCTGGTCATCATGGGCACGCTCGGGGACCGCCTGGGCCGGCGCCGGCTGCTGATGGCGGGCTCGGCCGGCTTCCTGCTGGCCTCGCTGCTCGCCGCGTACGCCCCGAACGCGGGGACCCTGATCGCCGCCCGCGCCCTGCTGGGCGTGGCGGGCGCCGCCGTACTGCCCTCCACGCTCGCCCTCATCAGCCATATGTTCGCCGACGCCCGGCAGCGGGCGACCGCGATCGCGATGTGGGTGACGGCGCTCTCGGTCGGTCTGGCGATCGGCCCGATCGTCGGCGGAGTGCTCCTGGCGTCCTGGTGGTGGGGTTCGGTGTTCCTGATCGGTCTGCCGGTCATGCTGGTCGCCCTGGTCACGGCGCCCTGGCTGCTGCCGGAGTACCGCGACCCCGGGGCCGGCCGGACCGACGTGCCGAGTGTGGCGCTGTTCCTGCTGGCGGTCCTGCCCCTGGTGTACGGGGTGAAGTCGGTGGCCTCGCACGGCCCGACGGCACAGGCGGCCGCGGCCTTCGCCGGCGGTGCGGCCCTCACGCTGCTCTTCGTCCGCCGCCAGAACCGGCTGACCGCGCCCCTGCTCGACCTGCGGCTCTTCCGCGACCGGGCCTTCACCGGGGCGCTGCTCACCCTGCTGCTGGGCATGACCGCGCTGAACGGCGTGGAGTACCTGGTCCCGCAGTACCTCCAGGCCGTCGCCGGCCAGTCGCCCCTGGAGGCCGGACTCTGGCTGCTGCCGGGAGCGGTGGGCCTGATCGCCGGATCGCAGCTGACCCCGCCGCTCGCCCGCCGCTTCCGTCCGGCGTACGTCCTGATCGGCGGCCTGCTGGTGTCGCTGGCCGGGTACGCGGCGATCGCCCTGGCCTCGGGGGTGGCGGCTGCCTCCCTGGGCCTCGCGGTGGTCATGTTCGGCGCGGCCCCGATCAGCGTCCTCGGCACCGCCCTGGCGGTCGGCGCCGCTCCCCCGGAGAAGGCGGGCGCGGCGGCGACCGGCCAGACGGCGTACGACCTGGGTCTGGCCCTGGGCATCGCGGTGACCGGCAGTGTGGCGGTCGCGGTCTACCGCGACGGCATCCCGGGCGACGCGCCGGCCGCGGCACGGGAGTCGCTGGGTGCGGCGAGCGCGGTGGCGGACGCGCAGCTGCTGGCGACGGCGCGGGAGTCCTTCACCACGGCGCTGCAGTCGGCGTCCGCGCTGAGCGCGGGCTTCGCGCTGCTGACGGTGGTGCTGGTGGCAGCGCTGCTGCGCAAGGTGCCGAGGATCTCCTCGGGCGCGTAGGAAACACGGTGCGACGCGTTCAAGGCCCGTCCACAGGACGAGCCTTGAACGCGTTCCGTGGACGGGCTTCGACGCGTCCTGGACCACGCCCGGACGTCGGCGGTCCGGCCGGACGGGCCCGTGCGGGACGGGCTCCCCGCGTGACCGATGCCGGGACGCCCGGCAGCCGGTTGTCAGTCCTGCCAGTAGAAGAGCAGCGTGTCGACGTCACGGGGCCCACGACTGCCGAAGTAGTAGACGCCCAGGTCGGTGACCTCCGTGTCCGCGGTCTCCCCGTCGATCCAGCGGAAGCCGGCCTCCTCCAGGGGAAGCCGTGCGGCGTGGTCGTGGTCGTGGCTCATGACGAAGCGGCCGAGGGTGCTCACGAGCACTTCCTCTCCGTCGCACTCGATCACGTAGTACGTGCCGTCGCCCTGCTTCTCGTGCTCCCAGCACGACACCGGCGGCCTCGGCGCGAGACCGGCCGCGGCGATGACGGCCGCCGCCCGGGCGGCCTGTTCGGGCGCGTCGGGTCGAGCGGGCGGCTCGGTGCACAGAGCCTCCAGTCGCCATCGGGGGTCGCTCATGCGTTCACAGCCGGCCGCGTACTCGTGGACGATGGCGCGGCGCGGTTCCTCGTCCAGCCCCGGGACCTCCACCCGGGGGCGGCCGAGGCGCTCGTCGAGCCTGCGGGCCTCCTCGCGGTCCTCGGTGATCCGGTGCAGGGCGCACACGGCCCAGACCGCCGCTTCGGTGGCCGGC
This sequence comes from Streptomyces sp. NPDC058052, assembly GCF_042885515.1. Lineage (NCBI taxonomy): Bacteria > Bacillati > Actinomycetota > Actinomycetes > Kitasatosporales > Streptomycetaceae > Streptomyces > Streptomyces sp. NPDC058052. The sequence continues at coordinate 211,934 of NZ_JBHVRX010000008.1, forward strand.
CCCTCGGCGAGATAGGCACGCAGCCGGTCCGGATCCGTCGCGAGCTCGTGGGCGGCGTAGGCGACGCTCCGGTCGGGGTCGGCGAGGTACGGGGTGACGTCTCCTCCGTCCCGGTACCGCATCCACACCGCGAAGGCGCGGTCCTCGGGCCGGCCCTCGCCGAGTTCGGCCAGGATCGCCTCGGCCCCGTACCGCTCGACCAGACCGATGAGCCCGGCCTCGCCGAGCTGCTCCCGGTGCCGCCAGGGCGAGAAGGCGAGCGTGGCCAGTTCGCGCGCGGCCGTGCGGTCGCCGAGCAGGCCCCGCGTCTTCAGCACCGTCTCGGGCACGAGGTACGCGGACTCGCGGCTCCGGTCCTCGTGGCGCAGCCAGGGCAGGAGCTCGGCACGGTCGCGGAGGAGGTCGAGCAGGGCGACGCGGACCTCGCCGGTCTCCGCGCCGTCCCGGATCCGGTCGAGCAGGGCGGGGATCCGGGATTCGGGAACCCGGCCCGCCAGCGCGTGCACGCAGATCCGACGGCGCCACCAGTCGTTCCGGACGTCCCCCACGTAGTCGGCCAAGGCGTCGGGGTCGTAGGCGTGCAGGGCGGCGGTGTCGCGCGCGCCGCCCTCAGGTATGAGGGTGTCGATCGTCGGCATCGCCCGATGCTAGCGATCCGGGGCCGGTGCCGATCAAGGGGTTTCCACGCGGCGCGCCCCGCTCGACGACAGGCAGGGTGCCTCCGGGGTGCGCACGGCTTCACTACTGACCACGAAGCCTTCGGGGTGCGCACGGCTCGCGGACGTGTCCACCGGGGGTCAGGTGGACGGGCGCGGCTGCGGGCGGGTCGTGCCCGGGAGGCAGGTGACCGCCGGGTTGTACGTGGTGAACTCGCCCCTGGGGTTCTTCTTCCACAGCCAGAGGTGCAGGGTGTAGTGAACGGGCTGACCGGGGAAGTTGCCGCGATGGGGGCCCTTGAAGGGCACCCCGAACATGCGCGGCCGGTCGTCGTCCGTCTTCAGGTCCTGGTCGCGGTCGTGGACCGTCCACTGCACCCCGACCAGACGCTTGCCGCCCAGCCCGTCGTCCTCGTAGAACAGGGCCGTGGGCTTCGCGGGGTCCGTCGAGTTGTCGTAGGCGTGGTTGAAGTGCGGGTAGCCGAGCGCGCCCGTGCCCCCTGCCCGGTCGAGGACGCAGTACCGATCGGGCTTGTAGCCGGCCCGCACACCCTGCGCGTGCTGCTGGAAGGGAGCGGTCACCCGATACGTGACCGCCTTCTCCGCCACCGCTCGGCCAGACCCGGGTCCGGGGCCGGACACGAGGCTGGGTACGGGGCCGGCGACTGCGGGCGCCGCGGCGAACGCGGTGGCGCCCGCCAGGACCAGGGCAAGCGTGCGGGCCATACACGGACTCCTCAGCAAGGGGGACGCTCGGACATCCCACCAGCCCTTCCCCCGCCCGTCTCATCTGTCCCAGGGACGACCTCGAACGGACGACATCCGGCCGCGCCGTCCCCCGCCCGCCGACGGGCGAAGCCGTCGAGACCCCGGGAACCCGACTACGCCCCCTCGCGGCGAGCGACGGGGAGCACCCGCTTACGCGTGGGGGTGCTCCGGCAGCGCGAGCCAGTCCGACCACGAGATCTCGCGGCCGAGGAAGCGCGGCTGCTCGAACGGCCAGTCGGCGGCGATCCACCGCGGCACCAGCGCGTCGAGGGCCTGCTCCACCTCGCCGCCCACCAGATCGTCCACCACCCACCAGGAGATCTCTCCGTCGGCGCCGGTCCGCTCCGGCGGGTCGATGTAGACACAGCCGAGCAGAACCGTCTCCGCAGAGTCGAACAACGCGTAGTTGAAGGACTCGTGTGCGGCGATCTCCTTCTCGTGCCGCAGCAGATCGGCCTGGTCGGCCTCATAGGTCATGGTGGCCGCGGGCCAGCCCCATGCCGGGCCGAAGATGGTCCACAGCCGCTCACGCGAACCCATCACCGCCGGATAGTCGAGCGCGGTGTCCGCCTCCCGGATCGGACGCAGGTGATGGCCACCGCCAGGCAGCGGTACCAGGGTGGGGTGGACGAAGTCATCGGGAAGCCAGTTCATGGCGCTCGACTGTAGCAACGCGCGCGCGTCCACACTCCTGGATATTCCTGTGGCCGGACAGCGGCCGGACACCGATGGCATACGAGTGACCCGGTCCTCCCCTCGCTGTGAGGGCGGGGCGACGGACAGAGTGGTCATCGCCTCGTTCCTCGAGTGTCGAGAGAGGACAGGAACTGCCGCTGATCGGCCAGAAAGCCCTCGGCGAAGAGAGCGCGCGGCGCGCACAGCGCCGTCAGGGTCAGGCGCAGCGGCGAGGTCTCCACGTCATGTCCGAGCAGGGCGTGGGTGGCGTCGGGATAGCGGGCGACGCGCAGCGGTGGTGCGGGAAGCAGTCGGCGATAGGCGGTCTCGGTGTCGGCGGTGTCGACGTTCACGTCGTGGCCGGCGAGCACGAGCAGGACGGGAATCCCGCGCAGGGCCGGCAGGTCGGCGCTGACGTCGGCGGTGTGGTTCTTGGAGACGAAACGCCAGCGGGCGGCCGTCATGCCGTGCGGGTCCCCGACGACCCGCACGTACTCCTCGTACGAGGCGCCCCTCCCGAGCAGTTCCAGCCCGGTCTGGCGGCGGCGCAGGGCGGCGGCCGTCTCGGCGGCCGAGGCGCCGTCACGGCGCAGTTCGGCGAGGAGGTTGTAGCGGCCCTGCCGGTGCCAGTTGACGGCCGGGGAGACGGCGATGGCGAAGCGGATCCGCCCGTCCCCGGCAACGATCTTGGGCAGCACCCAGCCGGCCTGGCTGGCGCCCCACAATCCGATCCGGCCGCCGTCGACCTCCGGTCGCTGCCTGGCCCAGGCGATCGCGTCGGCCGCCTCCCGCGCCCGGTCCTCCATGCTCTGGTCGAGCCAGTCGCCGGGAGCATCGCCCACGCCCGGCTTGTTCCAGGACAGGGAGGCGTACCCGGCCCGGGCGAAGGACTCCCAGATCGGCCGGTAGAAGCCGTCGTGCGTGGCGTCCACCGGGCCGTCTCCGTGGACGAAGACCACCAGGGGGAAGGGGCCGCTCCCCCGCTCCGGCAGGGCGAGCACACCGTGCAGAGTCCGGTCGCCGTGCCGCACGGTGACCGTCACTTCCCGCAGGTCGTAGCTGTTCTGCCAGACCACGAGACCACCCAGGGCGGTTGCCGCGACGGCCAGTACCGCCGCGATCACGAGCACGATCCGCGCCACGCGGCGGCGGCGCGTCGTGGCCTTGGGTCTCGCTCGGGCCGGCATCCAGACCTCCACACCTATCGAGCCAGAAACGATCGTTCTTAATTCGACCGTATCCGCTTCGTGCGTAGAATGCGAGGGTGAAGATGAAGGCCGAGGAGGAACCATGGACTCGACAACCGCCATCAGGCGCGGAGTGCCCCGCGGCAGCGAGGAACGGGTGGCCGACCTGTACTGGGACGCCTTCGGCCGCAAGCTCGGAGCCGCCTTGGGCCCGGCCGGGCGCGGCCGCGCCTTCATCGCCCGCCACCTCCACCACGACCGCGCGGTCGTCGCAGTCGCCTCCCCCGGTGAGCACGTCGTGGGCGTGGCCGGCTATCAGCTCGGCGGGCGCGGCCTGACGGGCGGCGGCGTGCGCGACGTGCTCTCCGGCTACGGACTGTTCCGCGGCCTGCCGCGCCTCGCCGTGCTGGCGCTCCTCGAACGCACGCCGGCACCTGGGGAGCTCGTCATGGACGGCATCGCCGTCGACCCCGCCCACCGCGGCACGGGCATCGGGAGCCTGCTGCTCAGGGAGATCGCGACCGTCGCCGCCGAACACGGCTGCTCGCGGATCCGCCTGGACGTCATCGACGTCAACCCGCGCGCCCGCGCCCTGTACGAGCGCCACGGCTTCGCCGCCGTACGCACCGAGCGGACCCCCTACCTCCAGGACCTGATGGGCTTCGGCGCCGTGACCACGATGCATCGCGCCATCCCGGCCCGTCCGGGAGGCAGCACACCCGGCGACACCCTGGAGCAGCAGCGATGACCAGCAGGCCCGCGACGGCCCGCGCGGCAGAGCCCGCCGCCCCCGAGATCGGTACCCGGACCCTGGTGCTCGCCCTGGTCCGCGAGGACGGCACCATCGACGCCGGAGAGCTGTACGCCGTCGCCGAATCACTCGGCATGACCGACCAACAGGTCCGGCTCTGCCTCAAGCGACTCGTCACCGACGGCCGGCTCACCCAGGACGGGCGAGGGCGCAAGGCGGTCCTGCGCGCCACCGCCGACGCGACCGGCGCCGTCGCACCGGACGTGGAGTACGTCCGCCACGCCTACCGGCAGGACCAGGGGCTCGCCCCCTGGGACGGGACGTGGCACCTCTTCGCCTTCGCCATCCCCGAGACCTCGCGGCAGGCCCGCGACACCCTGCGCGACACCCTCGTCCACCTCGGGGCGGCCCCGCTCCAAGGCGGCCTCTACGTCAGCGCGAACGCCATCGGCGAGATCGTCGAAGCCCATGCCCGCCACCTCGGCGTCCTCCCGTCCCTCACCCGCCTCACCAGCCGCGACCTGCGGGTCGGGGACGAGACCACCCCCGACCGACTGGCCGCCCAGCTCTGGCCGCTCCAGCAGATCGCCGACCGGCACGAGGCACTCGCCGCACTCGCCGCGACCCGCCTGACCCGGCTGTCCGGCACGGACCGGCCCACGAGCACCGAGCGCCTGACGTACGCGATCGAACTGGCGGCGTCCTTCACCGCCGCGATGGAACCCGATCCCCTGCTGCCCCCCGAGCTGCTCCCCCAGCCCTGGCCCGGCACCCGCGCCCGCGCCCTGGCCGCCCAGTGCTGGGAAGCCCTCACCACCGGGACCGACCAGGACCCCACCCGCCCACGCCTCTTCCGCCTCTACGACGACGCCCTTCTCACCCCGACGCGATCGGGCGCCTCTCGACGGTGATGTCGGGGGCTCCTTCTCCACTGGCGGCCGTGGACACAGATGATCTAGCCGATTGGTCACACACCCTTTGACCAGTGGGCCGTTCGACCTTGAGTCAGAAGGGAGGCTCGAAGTCGCCGCGGCCATCGCTGTGTGGCCCGCGGTCCCAGGGCTCCTCCTGGAAAGGTTCGATGTCGCTGACGTCGTGGCCCCATCTGCCGAGGACCTTCCAGGCAACGCGCCGGGCAGGGGCGTCGCCGCTGGTGTCCAGGATGCGGCGCGCGTACACGCCGAGGTGACCGCGGTGCCGGGAGAGCGCGGGGTGTTCGGCGAGGACGAGCGCCGCGAGGGCGGCGGCTTCGCGCACGTCCTCGTGGCTGTCCCGCAGGAAAGGCACGACGGCTCGAAAGAGCATCGGGCGCAGGTCCCGGAAGGCTGCCAGCATGGTGTCGTGGGTGAGGAAGCCGGGGAAGCAGTGCTCGGTGCGGTCGACAACCTCGTCGGAGGCGTCGTAGGCCGTGAAAGCCAACCAGTTCAGCAAGGTCGCGCGGATGGGCACGTTGCGGTAGGGCCGGAGGGTCATGGCCGCCGGGTGGGAGAGGATGCCGGCGACATACATGGCGACGGGTGCGGTGGCTTCGTAGATGCTGTTCTGGTGGCCGACCAGCTCGCTCAGTTCCGACAGAGCGGTGACCTGCACCCTGGGATCAGGCTCCAGCAACCGCGCCAGGACTCCGGGAAGGCATTCGCCGTTCCCGAAAGCCGTCTGGAGCGAACCCCAGTCAGTCTCCGCCAGGACTACCTGGTAGGGCGGCACGTCAGGCTCACGGGGCGCCCCGGCCTGGGAGCTGCTGTGGTTCACAGGCCAAACCTAGCCCAGGCTTCTGTGGCATCGGCACCGTGCTCGGCGCCGGGTTCCTCGCCGCCGTCGGCGGCAGTCTCGACGAGTTCGACTCCCCGAACCCCCTGGCGGCCTACGCCGGCGTCGCCCCGCGGCCACGCACTCGGGCAAGGTCGTCGGCAACCTGCACCGGCCGCTCGTCCATCACCGAAGACTCCAGCGCGTCTTCTCCGCCTCCGCGCTCGTCAGCGCCCGCGACGACCGAACTCACGGAAGTTCTACGACCGCAAGCGCGCCGAAGCGAAGAAGCACGTCCAGGCCGTGCTCGCCCTCGCCCGCCGACGCGTCGACGTCATCTGGGCCTTGATATCCGCGACTGCCGGTTCTACCGGGGCACGCCTCCGGTCACCGCGGCTGCCAGACTGTCGGGGCATGCATAGTCACGGCGGCCCGCCTCCCGCGCGGCTAGCATCCACTGGATGTCCCTTCACCAGTACGCCTGCTTCGCGCTGTTCAGCCGGCACATCTCGGCAGACGACATGGCCTCGCAGCTGGGGATCACTGCCGACGAGGTATCCGTTCGCGGCAGCCGGATCACCGAACCGGCAATGGTCCCGGTCGACCACGCGTGGATGGTCGTATGCCGGGACCCTGGCCTGCGTGTCGACGAGCAGATCACCCGCGTTCTCGACAGACTCCAGCCGCACACGGACCGCATCTCCGATCTCAGCAGGCGTCTGGCCAGCACTGGCGGCGGAGCGGCGCTTCACGTCGTGCGCTACTTCAACGACCCCGGCCAAACCCGGTCGGGCGCCGCGGACGCCCCCAACCTCTTCGGTTGGCACCTGGACCGCAGGGTCCTGGACTTCCTCAGTGCCACTGGCGCGGAGCTCGGCGTCGACGAGTACGACATGACTGATGACGAGGACGCCTGGTAAGCACGTGCCCTCGTACTCACCAGGGCCGATGAGCCGTACTCCGCTGGCTTGACCACAGCATTAGGAGGCCAGGGGACGCCACCGGGCCTCCAGTGCGGCATCGAGCATGCTCCCCCACACCAGCACGCCGTCCACCAGCCCCGGCCTGTCCCGCACAGCCAGGCCGGGGGCCTCCAGCATGTCGGCGACGTCCTCCAGGTATGTCGTCAGCGTGTCGAGCTCGTCACCCTGCCCGTCGTTGTAGCGCGACCAGCGACCCAGGTAGCCGCTCTCCGTGTCCAGGTAGAGGCCCGAAGTCCGGTCATCCACACCATGGGACACCACCGGAATCCAGCCCGCTCTCCACACCGTGACCCTGTCGTACTCGGGCCGCCGCGCGTTCAGGGAATCCTGGTGCGCCTGCGCTTCACGCTGCTGTTCGTAGAAGGCGGCCACCGCGACGAGGGGCATCAGGGCCTCGTTCCCTGGAAGGCACCCAGCCCCGGCGACTCCGCCGTCGCCGTCCGTCAGCGACCACAGGGTGCGCAGACAAGCGGGCACCTGAAGCCCCAGCCGTCGTTCCAGAGCGGCGGTCTCGGCTGCGCTCGCGCCAGGCCGGAGCGCCGAGTACGAGCCGGGAGCGCGGTCGCGCAACCAACTGGTCACCCGCTCCCACGCCTCCGCGACCAGGCGTTCGCCGGCTTCTCCACCGGCGCCAGCGGCGGCGAACGGTCCGCCAGCCGGGTTCTCGGGCCCTTTCGCGTCCCCGGAGGCGGCGGCCGCGTTCACGTACCGGATCTCGATACGGTCCGGCTCCCGCAGGTAGCCGACAACCAGGTGGGGGCAATCCTCGAACAAGTCACCGTCCACCGCGACCGTGAAGACACCGGGCAACGCCGACGGCATGCCCATGCCCGGATCATCGCCCAACTGACGGGCCAGCACCTTCAGCGCATAGGGAGCACCCGTACCGAGCCTGGCGGCGGACTCGCGCACGTCTTGGGGGAGGTCGACATCCACGACTGGAACTCTCCTTGCGGTCGGCGGGCGGGGTGCCTGCCCCACTATGCGGCGCACTTCGGCGTGTGTCCCAGCCCGAGGCCCTGGAGCACGCCCTTGGATCTCCGCGGCCCCGATGTCATGATCGCCGCATGATCTCCCTTCGAAAGGCCCATGCCGCGTAAGCGGCCCGGCGCACTCCGTGCGCAGAACATGACGCTCCGCCAGATATACGGGCCAGGCGCCCCCTGGCTCCAAAATGCCCCTTCCACAGCCCGGGAGACTTCGCCTGCACGTCGGCCCGCGCGTCGACGCGTCCACATCGACAAGCTCTCCGGCCGGACCGTTTCCGCGATCCTCCGAGCAGAGGCGAGTCGTCCTGCGGACGAAGGCATCCACCCCGGCGACACCGGAACAGCCCTGCGCTGCTACCGGGCGTTTCTGGCCCGCCCAGGACGCTATCTGTACCTGGAGAAGACCCCGTGCGGCTGCACCGACTGCGATCTGGGAGTGGACGTGGCCACGGCTCGGGACCTTCTCGCGCTCATCCTGTCCAGACTGCCCCACCACGCACGCCGCGAACTGGCGGCCCTGGTCGACGGGCTGGACGAGGAACTCAGCCGCAGGACCCTGCCCGACCCGTTCGCCCACCGCCAATTCTGGTACCGGGGAGGGGCCTGGTGGCACAGGAGGGCCTACGACGAGAGCGGCCACCTCTAGCGTCCTCGCGTCCCCCCGCTGACCGAATGAAGTGGGCGAGCATCGCGTCTGGTCGGGACGCGATGCGCCCGGTGATCGGCGTGATGGACGACGTCGCCTTCTCGGAGGTCCCTGAGGCTGCCGGCGGTCAGGGCGCGGTGCGTCCTCCCCCAGCCCTCCGGAGTGCGGCGGCCGGCTTCGCCGGCGATCTCACCGAGCGTCAAGGAGACGCGGACACCGGCTTGAGGACCACCGCCTCGAACCGCAGCCACCCGCGGTCCAGACGCCACCCCAGCTCGCCCGCCAGCTCGTCGAGGCCCTCAAGCCCCACTCCGCGGTAGGCACTGACGGGAAGTGAGATCGTCTCGTCGGGGTCCTGGGCGTTCTGCGCGATGGCCCGCCTCAGAGCGAAGCCCGCACGCTCCCGCCACTGCTCAGGTGTGCCGTTCAGCTCCAGCCGGTACTGGCGCGGGGACAACCACAAGCTGTCACCGTACGGATCCTTCGGCACGCCCTTCGGCGAGCCGCCGAACAGAGGTGACCCGCCCCCGCCGCCCAGAAGCGCTGCGACCAGTGCCATGCCGAAACCCAGGGGAAGGTAGATCCACTGCAGAAAGAACTGGCATCGAAGTCCCCAGGCCGAGCGCGGCGGCAGCGGTCCGAAGTCGATCGTGCCCGACGTCGTCGCGCGTGAGTCCCCACCCATGAAAGCCCCCGCTTCCCACCCCGACGTACCGCTGACTGCGTGCATCATGCCGGGGCCCGCGAGGTCTGTCACGGCGCTCCGTTCGGTGTCGCCGCTCCCGCGAGCCGGCCCACTCGTCTTTGCGTCGCCCACTTCGTGGGCGCGCTGTCCCTGTCCGCCCCGTCGGCTGCGTGGTGATGATCGAGCGCTTGATGCCGGACGAGCTGTGGGAATTGTTCCAGCGGGTGGTCCCGCCCGCTCCGGCCCGACCGCAGGGCGGAGGCCGACGGAGGTACGGGGACCGCGAAGTGCTGGCCGCGATCGTCTTCGTGGCCACGACAGGCTGCACCTGGCGGCAGCTGCCGCCGGTCTTCGGGCCGTCGGGACCTCCGGCGCGAACCTCCACGACAGCCAGGCGCTTGAGCCACTGGTGCGCGGCATTCCTCCGATCCGCTGGCGTCGCGGCCCACGGCGCCGGCGGCCCGCCAAGCTCCACGCGGACAAGGGATACGACTGCGACCACCTGCACCGTTGGCTCCACTCTCGCGGCATCCGCCACCGCATCGCCCGCAGAGGCATCGACTCCTCCACACGGATGGGCCGGCATCGCTGGACGATCCAGCGCACGACGTCCTGGCTGAGCGGCTGCCGCCGCCCGCACCGCCGATGCGAGCGCAAGGCCGAGCACTTCCTGGCCCGCACCGCCATCGCCTGCACCCTCAACCGCTACCGCAGGCCGGCGGCCTGACGGACTGCGCCCGCAGGTGGGACGATCCACAGCGTGATCGGATGGATGCACCACACCCCGCGCCGGGCAGTCATATCGGTCTGCGGCATCGCAGCCGTCCTGCTCTTCGTCGGCACTTCCGCGCACGTCACCGACCTCCTCAGCCACGGTCTGCACCCCTACGACTGGGCACCGGGCTGGCTCAACCTCTACTGGTCGTCCCTGGCGCTGTTCGACACACTCGCCGCCGTGTTCCTGATCAGGGGCAGACGCCGAGGAGCCGACCTCGCCTGCGCCATCATGGCGACCGACCTCGCCGCCAACTGGTACGCGGTCTACGGCATCCAGCACAGCAACCTCGCCGCTCAGCCCGGCCTTCAACGGCTGACCGTCTTCGCCGCACTCGTCCTGGGAACGGCACCGTTCATCCGACGACACCTCGCCGATTGAGACGACGTCTAAGGACGAGTCCCGCTTACTAACGCACCTTGACCAGAACGACCACGGAGGCCAATGACCCCTTGACGCAGCGGAGTTGGTACATCAGATGATGGAGCGCTGGCTGTAGACCCGCGATCTCTGGGCCTACGGGTAACGTGACGGGAACCGCTGGGAGGCCGCGTGACCCATGAGGGGCAAGACCCGTACGCGCGCGAGTACGGGCACGGTGGCGGTAGCGGTGGCGGTGGCGGGCAGTGGTACCCGCAGGGGTACGGGCAGCCTGGCCATGGGCGGCCCTCCTGGGCGAACCACGGGTCGCCGTGGGGGGCTCCGGCGCCGGGCGGCGCGGGCATTCCGCCGCGGCAGCCCCCGTCCGCCCATCCGCCGCTCGGGGGACAACCCCCCTCGGACTGGGACCGGTTCCGCGAGGGCGACTGGCCCAGGATCCGGGATCTTCTGCGACTGGGACCCCTGGGCGGATGCGTGGGGGTGATCCTCATGCCCTTCGTCCTGGCCCTGTTCCTGGTGCCGGCCCTGCTCTATCCGATGGCCCGCACGGCCTGCCGGCAGGCCCACCGCCTGTTCCCGGTCCACGACTACCCCCGATCGACTGACCCCCTCGTGAGGACCGTGCAGAACGTCCGGGCCTGGACCGCGACGGCCGCGACGTGCCTGATCCTCATGACCTATGGGGCGGACCAGAGCCTTGAGGAGATCCAGCTCCACTACCTGATCCGGGTCGCGGCGACCCCGTGGCTGCTGCTCCTCACGGCGCCCCTGGTCATCCTGGTCGTCTTCCGGCTGCTGCCCCCTTCCGCCCGCCCCGTCCTGCGGTCCGGTCTCGCGTCCTCAAGGCGTGCGGCGTTCTGGTACTTCGCGGCGTTCACCGCCGTGGCCTTGCTCGTGCCTCTGATGGTGTTCCTGGGGATGGGGGGATCGAGGCCGCCCGGCTCGCCTCCCCCTCTGAGCTTCTTCGTCCTGCTGGGGCCGATGCTCTGGGCTCTGACCTTCGTGTTCTTCGCCTCCCTCACCCTGGTGCCCTCGGTCTTCGGGATCTCCCGGATGCACCCCGGCCTCCCCGCCCTGGTCACCGGCGTCCTGGTATGGGAGCTCGCCGCCGTCAACCTGGCGGTCGCCGGTCTGCCGCCCGGCCCCCTGCCACTCCAGATCGGCACCGTCCTGGGCGGCCCCGTCTCGGTCACGGCGGTGGCCTGGTGGGAGCTCAGGCGCCTGCGGACGCTGTCCGGCGTGACCTTCCGCGCGACGCCGGCCGACCAGCAGTCGCGCCCCGCCTGAGCGGTCCGCCGGCAGCGGTCCCGAGATCCTGGAACCGCTGCGGAGAACTGTCCACAACTGTCCAGCGAGCACCAGCCTTCAGCGAGGCTTTCCTCATGGACGAGATCTTCAAGAACGTCGTCGCCGGGCTCATCGTCGCGCTCCTGGTCTGGGTCTTCAGTCGGCTCTGGACCCGGTGGCGCGGCAAGGGCGGAGGCGCCGGATGAGCCGGAAAGGCGAGTCGAGGGGAGCGGAACTTCCTCCGGGCTGGAGGCGCACCCTTCAGCAGGAGCTGATCGGCCTGCAGAGAAGAGCCGGCCGCGTCAGCCAGGCCGAGATCGCCCGCTCCATCGGCAAGAGCAAGAGCACCGTCTCGAACGTCTTCTCCGGACCCCTGGTCCAGCAGCGGGACACCGTCATCGACATCGCCCTGATGCTGGCCGACCGGCTTCCCGCAGCATCCGGGATCGAACGAGAGGCGCTGCTCGACGATCACTCCACCAGGTTTCGGGATCTGTGGGACCGGGCGAAGAGCGAAGAAGACGCTGTACGTCGCGGCACGGCCCTTCCCCGCCGGCCCGACGCCCATGCCGTACACGCCGTACACGCTCCACAAGCTGTCCGGAGACGCTCCCGGCTGCCGGAAGCGGTCAAACAGCTCCTCTTCTCGCTCACTCTCGGATGCGCCGTCTGCACATGGACCGGGGCAACCCTGGGGATCCACCGCATCGTGGGTCTGTCCGTGGTCATGGGCGCTGCCCGGCGACTGGGAGGCCGTCACGGATCCCTGGCTGCGGCGGCTCACTCGGCCAACCCGTGGGAACTGATCGTTCTGTGTCCGTCCTGCAACCGGCGCGCCTCCACCGGTGACCTCGGCATCCAGGAGCTGAGAGAGCGCAGGCTCACCATGGACCGCCACCCCGATGCCCCGAAGCTGTACGGACGGTACCTGGACCAGATTCTCCTGAGCGAGGACAGGGACATCCTCGACCTGAACGCCGTCGGAAGCGCGATGGCCATCGCCCAGCGGGAGGCCCCTGACGGGGAACGGCACGTGCTCCGTCAGGGCCCCGCGGCCTACTCCCTGGACAGGCAGCGAGGCGCCACCGGCATCGGATCACCGACAGCGAGCACAGCGGACGAACCCGGCTGGTGATCCGCACCGCCCGTCAGTGATCCGCGCGGGCTCCCCGGCGGCGTGGGAGCCCGTTCGCCATGTTCGGCGTACGGCTGCGCCGCTCGGCCCGGCCGGTGCCCTGGGTCGGTCCGGGTCGGATACGACGGGCCCGTCCGCGTACACGAGAGGCCCGCGCTCCTTCGGCGCGGGCCGGCATCCGCTCCGGTCCGCTACCCACGTACAACGAGGACAGCAGGGCGTCAGTCCGTGTCGATGATGCGCAGCCAGACCTTCGCCGCCCTGGTATCCGGAATGGACCAGTCGAAGTTCTTGCGGACACCGGAGCCGCACGCTTCCACCATGTTGATCCATCCGGGACCTCCGTCGGAGGTGGCGGTCACCGTTGCGCATCGGCCGTCCATGTCCGTGTCCTGGACCCAGCCGTAGACCTTCACCCCCGTACGAGTGCAGGCGATCTTCCAGTGGGCCTTACCGCCGCGGGATGTGGGGGACGCCTCGGACGGGCACGTGGCAGCACTGGCCGGACCGGCGGCACTGAGCGCCAGTCCCGACGCGAGGACAGCGGCCGACAGCACAGAAGCAAAGGACATCCTCAACGTGGGCAACAACTCGCCTCTCTCTTCGTCTGGTCCGACGAGGGGAGGTATGCAGCCGGTTCTGGCAGGTGAAACGCCGCTTCCCAACGGTTCACTCTTCCGGGGTCGCGTTGGCGCCGGCCCTCCACGGAGCCGTCGTACCCGGTCCGGGCGAACACCGTTCAGGAGAGTGGCAGGTGGATCCCCCGCCGGCGTCGCTTCAGCGTCTCCACCGACGCTCCGGTGCTGTCACCCACAGGGTCAGTCCCACGAGGGAGAAGATCACCACTCCGACGAGGGCCATGGGGATGCCCGTGACGAGAACGAACCCCAGGAGAAGGTCTCCCCATGTCGGGTCATCGCCCATCGTGCTCCCCCCCTTTGTGCCACGCAGCTCATGACTCGTTGGAGACCGATGCGGTTCCCCTCCTCGCTGTGGATCGTGTCCGGCCGCGCCACGTGCCACGTCAGTGGGGAGCGAGCTCGGCGCGAGGCAGGCCGGTGCACCGTCGATCACGCCCGGCGCCGCGCCGACTGGTCCGAGGCTGGCCGCGGCGGCGCACGAGCGATCAGGATGGCCCCATGAAGAAGATCGTACTCGTCGACGCTCCGTCCAATCTGGGGCTGCGCCCGCCCGCCCCCGGTGTGGTCCCCGGCTGCTACAAGCTCGCCGGAGCCCTGCGTGAACAGGACTTACTGCGGCGCCTGGACGCGGAGGAGGGCGGGGTCGTGGTGCCTCCCCGTTACGACCGGGGCGGCTGGCGCGAGGGCGACGGAGTGTTCAACGCCGCCGCCCTCGCCACGTACACCCGCAAGCTCGCCGACCGCATCGAACGGCACGTCCGCGCGGGCCGGTTCCCGGTCGTCCTCGGCGGAGACTGCTCCATCCAGCTCGGGGCCTCGCTGGCGCTCCGGCGCATCGGACGGTACGGACTGGCCGCCGTGGACGCCTCGGCGGACTTCCGGCACCTGGGGAACGCCCCGCACGTCGGCGCCGCCGCCGGCGAGGAACTGGCGCTCGCCACCGGCCGCGGACAGCGAGACCTCACCGATCTGGAAGGGCTGCGGCCGTACCTGCGCGACGGCGACGTCCACCTCTTCGGCATCCGCGACGGCGACGAAGACCGGGCGGAGCTCACCGCTCTCGGCCTGTCCGTCAGCACGGTCGGAGAGATCCGGGAGGACGGCGGGAACGAGATCGCCGCGACCACACTCGCCACGCTGAGCACCGGCGGACTCGACGGCTTCTGGGTGCACCTGGACGCCGACGTCCTCGACCCCTCCGTCATGCCGGCCGTCGACAGCCCCGACCCGGACGGCCTGCTGCCCCATGAGCTGCGCCCGCTCCTCGCCGGCCTGCTCGCCTCGGAGCACTGCGTGGGCCTCAACGTCACGATCTACGACCCTGATCTCGACCCGGAAGGCACGGCGGGCGCGCTCCTCGCCGACCTTCTGGTCACGGCCTTCGGCGCACACTGACAGGAGCCGGCGAGCAGGGCAGAGGAGCGTCTGGGGCCGGGCGTGAGGGGGTTCTCGGGTTGGGCCGCTCGACCGTCACGGCTCAGGTGGTGCCGACGATGGCGTCGTGGAGGGCCCAGCCCAGGTCGCCGACCGACCAGCTGACGTTGCCGAGGACGGCCACGTCCACGTCGTGCCGGGGATAGTGGAAGAGGCGCGCGCTGACACCGTCCTCTTCGCCCGTGTGGCCCCACCGGACGACATTCCCCTCGTCGTCCAGGAGGTGGGTGAGGCCGAAGCCGTACATCCACCGGTAGCCGCGGATCTTCTCGTCGTACTGGGCGACCTGCGGGGTGAGGGCCAGGCGCGTCGTCTCCTCGTCCAGCAGCCGGCCGTGGCGCAGGGCGTGGGAGAAGGCCGTCAGGTCGGCGGCCGTACAAGTGGCTCCGCCGTCCGCCGCCGCGCGGGGAGTGGTCGAGTAGTGGTTGGTCCGGTACGGCGTGGCGCTGGACGCGAGGCTGAGGTACCCCTCGGCGACGTCGGGTCCCAGCTCGTCCAGGGCCGGGAAGCCCGCCCCGCTCATGCCGGCCCGGGCGAAGACCTCCTCGGTGACGACCTCCTCGAAGGAGCGGCCGGTCACGGCCTCGATGAGCAGGCCGAGCAGGATGTAGCCGGCGCCGTTGTAGAGGTGCCGCTCGCCGGGCGGGAAGTGGGCCTGCTTGCCGGCGAACAGGGGCACGTAGTCCTTGTTGTCACGCAGCAGGTACAGCGGATGGGACTCGGTCAGGGCCAGCCACTCCGTCTCCCATTCCTCGCTGCCCTCCTCGAACCAGTCCCCGATGCCCGAGGTCATCGCCAGGGCCTGATGTACCGTCACCCGCGGGTCGAGGTGCGGCATGTGCTCCCGCACGTGGTCCACCAGCGCGTCGTCGAGGCGGATCTTCCTGGACTCGACGAGCTGCAGCACGGCCACCGCCGTGAACGTCTTGGACACCGAGGCCACGCGGAAGCGCGTACCAGGGGTGTTGGGCACGGACCAGCGCCGTGACGCCATCCCGAAGGCCCGGGTGAACAACGGCTCCGCGCCGCGCGTCACACGGACCGTGCCGGAGAACTCCTTCGAGCCCGCCCACGTGGCGACCGTCTCCTCCAGGCCCGCCGGATCGAAGCCGTCCACACCATCAGCCCCAGTCATCACAAACTCCCACAGAATCGAACCAGCCTCGGTCGATGATCATCAACGGCTCTCTGTCAGCGGTCAAACGCTTTTCCGGGTGGGGACCTTGGTGAGGCTCCATCCCCTCGGTGCTCGTGTCGTCGCCCTCCGGATCGGCGAGGTCGCGAGGTCTCTCGCCGGCTGTCGGACCACGGTCCGATGCGGGGCGGCCGGAGGTTCGGACCGTGCTCCGACGCGGAAAGCGCCGTCCGGGCGTGATCGTTGAGGGCATGACGGCAACACGGCTGAGCCCACCCGCCGCACAGGGCACGGACACTCCGGCCAAGGCTCCCCTGCTGCCCGTGACATGGGACAGTGACGCGCCCTTTCCGGGTCGGTGGGTGGGCGGGGTCTCCCTGGTGGTGGCGCCGTTGCTGCTGGGCGGCTGGTGATCTGTACGCTGAGCGGGGCTCGTCGTACGCTCTGGGCATGAGTGATCGTGTGGGCGCTGCGCGTCTCGGCCTGGACGATCGGGACATCACTGCCCAGTGCGAGATCCCGATCGGCCTTGACGTCCGGGACGAACGGATCTGCCTGGACCATGGGGCGACCGGAACCGGCCGTGAGCGGCCCGGCCTGGACCGGTCGCGCGCGGCCGGGCGTGCCGGCGAGGGCATCTCCATGGCACGGGCCAAGGACGCGCTCAAGGGGAAGCGGCCCCGGCTCACCGCCCGCCGGCAGACCCACCTGGTCCAGCGGCACCGGTCCGGCGGGGAGTGACGTGCTGCCCTACGTCTACCGGGTCACCAAGTACGACCCCGCCGACCGCGACCGGCACGGATACTACGACGGACCCGAGCCCTCCACCAGCGACCACGGACCGGTCGAAGCCGCCTACCTGCGAGCCGTCGCCGCCTTCGCCGAGGACACCGGCATCGAGCAGCTGGCCATCCGCGAGCCGCAGCTCGGTGGATTCGTCCATTTCGGCTTGGAGCCACCGGTCGACGGCTACGGCCTGGCCGGCCTCTTCCCCGCCGGCCCCGCCGGGTTCCACGACGGCGCACTGGTGTCGATCCCCGTCGCCACGGAACTGGTCCGGGCCATGCTCCGCGACAACGGCGCCTGGTGCCGGCTGGAGGCGGAGGGAGCGTTCACGGTGCACGTCGGCTGGGACCAGTACCTCTACATCGGCAGCAACCTGCCCTGCGAAGCCGCACTGGCCCGCAGCCGCGCGCTCGGCCTGTTCCCGGAACGCCTGGACGCATCACCGTACGACTTCGCCCCCGACGACCCCACGTATGTACAGCGCCCGGCCGACGCCGACTTCTGGGCCCGTCTGCACTGGACCGTCAGCACCCACCGCGCCGTGTTCCTGGAGGAGATCTCCGCCTCCAACGCCTCCCGGTGGCACCGCCTGACCCGCGACACCATCGAGACCGTGCGCTCCCAGCTGGCCCCACGCGCCCAGTTGGCTGTCTGGCCGGATCTGCTCACCGACGTCGACAAGGCCGTGGCCGCTCTGCCCGACGAGGGCCTGGTGGAGGTGATCAGGGAGGGCGAGGACGGGCAGATCACGAGCATGATCGTGGACGAGACCCAGTTCGAGGCAGTGACCGCCCAGCTCGCCGGCGCGCGTGCCGCCGGCGTCGTATCCATGTATGCCGGTGAAGATCTCCCGTCGTTCACCGCTGTGCTGCCCGACCGTGACGGTGTCCTGCGCGCTCGCTGGCAGACCGAGCCGACGCCCGGCGACCGGGACTGGGCGTTCCTGAAGACCCTGCGGCGCGGCCAGGTCGTCACCGGCACGGTGACGCGCATCGCCGACTTCGGCGTCACCTTCGTGGACATCGGCGGCTTCACCGCGATGATCGACATCCCCGAGCTGTCCTGGCGCCCGTTCGGCCACCCGTCCGACGTGGTCAGCGTCGGCCAGGAGGTCACAGCCGAAGTCCTCGACATCGACATGGTCCGGGAACGGGTGCCGCTGTCGCTGCGAGCCGTGCAGGAAGACCCGTGGCCGCAGGTGGCGCGGCGGATCGGGCAGGTGGTCACCGGACCGGTCACCAGGATCCTGCCGCAGGGCGTCCTCGTCCGGGTCGAAGACCGGGACGACGGCTTCGAGGGGCTCGTGCACACCAGCGAGCTGGACGCGTCACCCGGTGAGAACGTCGTCGAGGTCGGCGACGCCCTCACCGTGAAGATCATCGGGGTCGACGTCGCACGCCGCCGTGTCTCCTTGTCACAGACCCAGGCCCGCGCGACGCGTCCTGAGGGCGGCAGTGAGAGTGGATCGGCATGAGGGGCAAGGAGGCCGAGCCCGACCTGGGCGTTTCCGCGCTCTTGGCGGTCGCGGCGTTCACCCCGCTACGGCATCCGGCCGGAAGGCCATAGCGCGGGGTACAGGACCCTCCCAGGACCAGGTCTCTCCCGTGGACCTGCCACGGGCGCGCGTCATGCTTCGTCGACGAGGTGCGGCCCGTTGTTGCGGACGCTGTTCACGGCGGTGGAGACGGGACGGGCGTCGAGCCGGCCGTCAGCCGGCTGGGTGAGGAGGGCGCGCAGGTCGTCGGTGTCCTGGTGACGGGGATCGAGCCAGGTGTCGTAGTGGTCCGGCGAGAGGGCGAGTGGCATGCGGGGGTGGACCCGGCCGGCGGCGTCGGTGGCTTCCGTGGTGATGATCGTGCAGGTCGTCACCCAGGCTCCTGGATCGTCGTCGTGTGCGACGTCAGGATCGCGCCAGTACTCGTAGAGGCCGGCCAGAGCCATCACCTGCCCGTCGGTCGGATGGATGAAGTAGGGCTGCTTGGAGACCTTGCCCGACGTCCCGTCCCTGACCGGGTCCCACTCGTAGAAGCCGTCGGCGGGAAGCAGGCAGCGGCGGCGGGCGAAAGCACTGCGGAACGCGGGCTTCTCGTGCACCGTCTCCACTCGGGCGTTGATCATCCGCGCCCCGATCTTCACGTCCTTCGCCCAGGAAGGAACCAGGCCCCACCGCAGTGTCCGCAACTGCCTGGACACGTCGTCGCCGGTCCCCCGGTCCGCTCGTTCCAGGACCGCGTACACCTCGTCCGTCGGAGCGACGTTCCAGCTCGGGGCCAGGGCCTCCTCTGGGCACCAGTCCGTGACCTGGAAGAGCTGGGTCAGGTCCTGGGGACTGCGGGTGGATGCATAGCGGCCGCACATGTCTCCACTGTGCCACCCACGCCCGGCTCCGAGCCGCTCGCGCCCCCCGACACGCGAGCAGACCGCTGCCCGCCCGGGCTGCGCCGGGTCACCGCCGAGTTCAGCCCCGGAGACCCCTGTCGGTCGACACCGACATCGACGCGTGGCAGGGTGCCCACATGTCCAACGGCGTCTCCTATCCCGTCTTCCGCACGTCCGACCCGGCAGTGGCCCTCGCCACGGGGCGCCGGCTCCTCGCGCTGGGCGCGCGCGAGTATGCCCAGGTATCGGTGGACGTGGAGCTCCGCACCGTCACGGAGGTGCTGGAACTGCGTCGGTCGCTGCCGGACGCCTGGTTCCGCACGGAGAGTGAAGAGTTCTGGGCGAGGGAGTTCGATGACGCGCAGGCGGGCTTGCGGTGCGACTGGCACGCCGCCGAGCTTTCCGAGGATCCGGATGACCTCGCCGGCCTGCTCCCCCTCTGGGCGTCGATGGTGGACCAGCCGGTCGGCAGCGTCGAGGACGCCTTCACCACCTTGGTGGGGACCAGATACGGTTCGATCCGCTGGGACCAGGTGATCTGGCCGGCGGTGCCAGAGCGCGGGTACGACGGGCGGGTCCAACACGACGGGGTCACCCTGGTCTTCAACTGCGACGCCCCTGGAACCGACCGCCAGATCGGGACCCACACTGTATGCGTCGACGTCCACAGGACCGGGGACTCGCAGGGCCACGCCGCCTGGCTGGCCGAGCAGATCGGCCAGGCGGTCATCGGCCCGCCATATGTCTAGGATCCGTGTGAGAGCGCTGGTCACAGCCCTTCGTCGGCGGCCGGCCCCGCGCGCTCCGCGACCCAGGCGGTTTGCGGACCCGGTCCGCCGGGACCGGTGCACCGCAGAGCCCTACCGGCCGGCCGTCGCTCTCCCCCGCTCTTGATGTGGGCGTGAGGTCCCGACGGCGAGCGCCGGTCCTCACAGATGGAGTTCCGTCTCCCATGCCTCGAACGGCGGCTCGGCCCGATAGTCCGGGTCGCAGCACGCCCGAATCCACTGCGCGACCCGGTACTGCGCGTCCCCGTCATTCAGCACCATGCCGTCCGCGTCGACCTGCAGCACATTGCCGTAGATCGCGAAGACCTGCTCCAGCGAAGAGCCGGAGTGAAAGACGGTCGGGCGGTAGTCGAACCCGTCGAGCAGCTCGACGTCGAGGGTGCCGTTCGCCAAGTAGAAGGCGAACAGCCGGAGCGAAGCCCGCACGTCGACAGAGAGATGTTCCACGCAGGCATCATGCACGACCCTCGCACCGCCTCGGCAAGAACCCTTGACGGCAGTCCCTAGCGCCCGCCCGTCGGGTGCCACTCGCGGCGGAGGAGGCCGAAGACCCAGGAGTCGGAGACGTCGCCGTTGACGACGCAGTCCTCGCGGAGGGTGCCTTCGCGGACGAAGCCGAGCTTCTCCAGGACCCGGGCGGACGCCACGTTGCGGGTGTCGGTCTCCGCCTGGACGCGGTTCAGGTCCAGCGTGTCGAACGCCCACCGCAGGACGGACTGCGCGGTCTCCGTGGCGTAGCCGTGGCCCCACGCGGCGGCGTCGAAGACGTAGCCCAGGGACGCGCTGCGGAAGTCCGGGTTCCAGCTGGTCAGGCCGCACCAGCCGATGAACGCGCCGTCGGAGGCGCGGTCGACGGCGACCCGTGCTCCCGTGCCTTCCTCCTCGATCGTCCGGCAGTGCGCGAGGAAGCGCTGGGCAAGGGCCGGTTCGGTCCACGGCGGGGAGTCCCAGTAACGCAGGACGTGGGCGCTGCTGTGCAGCGCGTACAGCGACTCCGCGTCGGCGCCGGTGAAGGGCCGCAGACGCAGGCGGGCCGTGTGCAGCTCAGGGGTGGGCAAGGTCATGCGGAGCATCCTGCCGCGTCACACTCGCCCCCGACCATCCGTTTTTCGGGGCGGTCGGGGCACGTGCGGGCGACAGCCCTGGTCAGCACGGCGGCGAGGCGCCGCGGACCAGGCGTATCGACAGGCCGACCGCCCGCTCCCGCACGGCCGTCGAGCCGGCACCGTCCCGCAGGCCGCAGAGAACCAGCGACAGCCTGCGGCGGGTGTCGGACCGGAGGAGGGCCGTCCTCGCGGACCGCGGCGTCATGGCACCGGCAGCGAGACGTCAGGGCCGCGTCAGAGCGGTGCGGCACCCTGGCTCAGCCTGCCTCATCGAGAGGGCCGCATCGTGAAGAAGACCTCCGGGCTCCGGGGCCCTCGGCCCGCGGTCGTACCCCCTGTCGCTCCGCACGGGACCGCAAGCGCTCCCGCGGCGTCGGCCGATTCCGGATGCGCCACCCGGGAGAGCTCGCCGCACGCCGGCGGGGGGAGACAGGTCCTTCCCCGTCGGCCTCTACCGCGCCGGCACGCGCGGCGACGCGATGTCCCGTCCTTCCCGAGCAGGCGCGTGACCGGCCGGATGACCACGGCGACCAGCAGGTGCGTCCGATGGAAGATCGGCGCCCCGCACGCAGTCCGGGGCCGGGCAGCTGCCGGCACTGCCCGCACCCGGACCCGGCTCCTCTTCCCCAGCGGTTCAGCTCTGAAAGGGGTGTGATCGGTGATGTCCAGAACATCCAGAACATCACGAACGACGAGGCGAAGCAGGGTGGTGGCTTCCTGCGCCGCCCTCGCGATGACCGTGACGGCGCTCGGCTACGCCGCGTCGGCGGCCGAGCCGGGCAACGCCCCGCCCGAAGGCGTCGGCGTCTCCCCGCTGGCTGAGGCGAGGGCGTCGGGCAAGCCGGTGGAGGTGGTGGCGAACCGCACGGAGTCGTCCGAGACGTATGTGAATCCGTCCGGCACGCTGACGGTCACGCGGCACCTGACGCCTGTGCGGGTGCGGCAGGGTGGCAGGTGGGTTCCCGTGGACACGTCGCTCGTGTCCCGCGAGGGGCGCGTGGTGCCCAAGGCCGCGGCCGCAGGGCTGGAGCTCTCCGACGGCGGGGGCGGGCCGATGGTGCGGCTCAACGACGACCGGCACGTGCTGGAGATGAGCTGGCCCGGTGAGCTGCCGAAACCGACCCTCGCGGGCCCGGTGGCGACGTACGCGGAGGTGCTGCCGGGGGTCGATCTCCAGGTCACGGCGGAGGCGGAGGGCTTCGCGCAGGTGCTCGTGGTCAAGGACGCGAAGGCGGCGAAGAACCCGAGGCTGAAGAGGCTCGCCTTCGGGCTGAAGGCGGACGGGCTGAAGGTCACCGGCGACGGCGAGCAGGGGCTGAAGGCGGTGGACGCCAAGGGGTCTACGGTCTTCTCCGGCCCGGCGCCACGGATGTGGGACAGCGCGAAGGGGCGGAAGAAGGAAGCGGTCATGGAGAGCGAGGTCACCGCCGGCGGCCTCGCCGTGGTCCCCGACCAGAAGCTGCTCACGGACCCGGACACCACCTATCCGGTGTACGTCGACCCCTCGTTCAGCAAGAAGGCGTCGGCCTGGAGCCAGCTTTCGTCCTACTGGCCCACCCGGTCCGGCTGGATGTACGGGCACGAGCTCCAGACCGGTCAGTACCAGATCGGCAGCACGTACCCGCGCCAACGCGCCTTCTTCCAGGTGGATGTACCGTATCTGGCGGGCCGTCAGGTGCTGAACGCCTCTCTGACCCTCAAGGACATGTCCTGGTACACGGGGGCCTGTGCGGCCTCGCCCGTGGAGCTGTGGCACACCGGCCGCGCCACACCCGCGACCACGTGGAACGACCAGCCGGAATGGAAGACCAAGCTCGCCTCGGCCGCCTGTCCGGCCGGAACGCTCACCTTCGACGCCCTGGGCGCGGTACAGGCGGCCGCCGCCGCCGGCACCACCCTCGTGGACCTGGGGCTGCGGGGCTCGGCCGCCGCCGAGACGCCGCCGACCGAGACCATCCGGCGGTTCGAGGTGGACACGGCCAGCCTCACGGTCGAGATCGCGTACAACGGGGAGTGCTTCCTGCGCGACCAGGTGGCGTACGAGGACCCCGACGGCAACGCCTTCCACACCGAGATGAGCTGCGAGGCGCAGGCGTCGGACGTCCGGATCGAGCCGTACGCCTCCGCACAGGTCACCGGCCAGATCCTGGCGGGGCCGCACGGCTTCGTGTGCTGGCGCAGCGGTGACATGAACGGCGCGGGCAACCGCATCTGGTACTACGTCAAGGGCGACACGTCCACCGGCTGGACGAACTGGCAGGGCTGGGGCTACGTACCGGCCGACAGGATCACCGGGGCCGGCTCCGTGCCCTTCCCCGGCCTGCCCGCCTGCAACGTCTACAACGTGACTCCGGGCCTGGCCTCGCCCCAGGACTTCAACTCCGACGGCGTCACCGATGTCGTCGCCCTCCAGAGCGACGGCAACCTCGCCCTCCACGCGGGCAACGGCAACGGCACCCTGGCGGACAAGCGGCTCATCTGGTCGGACGGCCGGGGCAACGGCTACAAGGAGATCTTCGCCGCCGACTTCAACACCGACGGCAGGGGCGATGTCGCCGCCGTCGACGCCGACAACCGCATCTGGTGGTGGACCGGCAACGGCGACGGCGGCGTCACCGGCCCGGCGCTGCCGCTGACCGATGACGTCCATCACGCCCACGGCGTGTTCGCGGAGGGCTCCCCGCCACGCTGCCGGGACTTCGTCTCCACCGACGTCAACGGCGACGGCAGGAGCGACATCCTCGCCGCCTGCGGAATCCAGGAGATCGACCCCGAGACCGAGGTGCTGTCGTGGTGGCGCGGAAACGGCAGGGGCGAGTACGTCCCCGGGGCCTACATGACCCAGCACGCCTTCGAGCGGGGCGTGATCACGCTGGACTCCAACGCCGACGGCCGGATGGACGTGGCGGAGCACGTACCTGACGGCCGGCTTCTGATCCAGCCCGGGTACGCCGACGGCCACTGGGACTACGGCACCGTGCAGACCTGGCCCGCCGCCGGTTTCGGTCCGGTGACCAAGCCCTTCGCCGGCGACTTCAACGGCGACCGGCGCGGCGACCTCGCCGCCGTCGACGCGAGCGGCTCCCTGTGGTGGTGGGCGGGCGACGGCAACGGCGCCTTCGGCGCTCCGTCGAAGATGTCGGCCGCGACGGACTGGGAAAGCGCGAAGGACCTCATGTGACAGCTGTGGGCTCCATTTCCCGTGGCTCGGACTCGTCCCTTCCGAGGAGGCGATGAGGGCGTGAAGCGCGGGGTGAAGGCCGTACGTACGGCTCTCACCCCACGCAGGGCTGGACCGGTTCCGCAGCGGGGACCGGGACGCGGCGGAAGGTCCGGGCCCGACCTCGCTCAGCCCCCGCAGCCGCCGCAGCTCTCCAGGCCACGGGGCCCGGGCTTCGGACGGTCGTCGTCGTCGGCCCAGGACACCGGCTCGCCGTCACGGGGCTCATCGAGGACGGCCACGCCCACAGCCGTGAGCAGCACGGGCGCGATGGCGATGGCGATCATCCACCACCCGATGGCCTCCTGGATTCCCTGGAGGTCCGTGTCCAACACGATCCAGACCTGCGCCACCCACACCGCCATGGACAGCCCGCTGCTGATCACGACCCAGCGATCTTCCCGACTCACACTCCACCCCCGTCACCTTCGTTCCTGGCGTCGTGCCCCCGCCGCGCCCACGGAACACACGAGTCCGTCACGGGGTACCTCTCAAGGCCCGCTCGCTGTGTCGTCCACGGCACGACGACACAGCGCCAGGAGGGCGGCGCGGCGGCGGCTCCCTCCGCGTGCTGTCGGGAAATCTCCTGGCGATCGGGGGCCGACTCCGTACAGATTGGCCCTCCGGAAACAGGCGAAGGAGTGGGGCACGGATGGCGTCGGGCAGGGCGGAGACTCACGGCGGAGGCAGGGGCGGTGACGACGACGTCCACGGACGCTGGTCGCGGCTGCTCCATCGTTCCACGGGAGATCCCGGTTACCGGGAGGAGTGGTGCGACGAGCAGTGCGGCGGATGCCGGTCCTGGATCGCGCTGAGCGGAGAGCGGGGGCTGGACTGGGGGGCCTGCACCCGTGCCGGCTCCGCGTTCGACGGGCGGGTGCGTTTCGAGCACGACGGCTGCGAGCACTTCTCCGCTCGTGACGACGGCTCGTTCGGCTGACGCCGCCCACTGAGCCGCCGAAGCGGCGTCCCCGCCCCGTGTCGGCTCCGTCAGTCCCCTTCGCGGTACAGGTCCGCCAGCAGGGCCACCGCCGCGTGGGTCATCGGGTGAGGGTCGTGGCGGCGCCAGATGAGGTGGACCGGGACCAGCGGGGCGTCGCGCACGGGGCGATAGACGATCCCGTCACGGCGGTACTGCGCCACGGTGGACTGGGCCGTCACCCCGACACAGCGGCCTGTCGCGATCGCCGCCAGCCAGTCGTCGATGTCCTGAGTGAACTCGCGGTCCGGCCCTGCGTCCTCGGACCACAGATCCTCCGTCGTCGTTCCCGTGCCGCGGTCCAGCACGACCCTGCGCCCCGCGATCTCGGCCAGGCGCACGAATCTGCGCCGGGCCCACGGATCGTCCGCCGCCAGAGCGACGTAACGGTGCTCCTGACCCACGAGCGCGTGATCGTAGCGGCGCCCGTCGACAGCGACGCGGACGACGGCGAGGTCGCACAGTCCCTCTGCCAGACCGCCGGTGCGGGTGTTGTGGCGGATCAGATGCAGTGCGACATCCGGGTAGCGGTCGTGCCATCGACGCTGGAACTCGGTGGTGTGCCGGCCCATCGCCGACCAGGCATGACCCATGCGGAGCCGAGTGTGACCGGTCGTCGCCTGACGGATCAGTTCCCCGGCCTCGGACAGCAGGTGACGGGCCCGCGCGAGGACCTGGACACCTGCCGTGGTCGGCGTGACGGTGCGGCTGGTGCGGTGCAGCAGCTGAACGCCGAGGATCCGTTCCAGGGACAGCAGCGTCCTGGAGACCGCCGCCTGCGACACGCCCAGCTCCACCGCGGCGTCGGTGAAGCTGCCCGCGTCCACGATCGCCACCAGGCAGCGCAGGTGCCGCAGCTCCAGTTCGGTCCCTCTGTCCATACGCTCAGCGTATAGGTGATCCCTCAGATGCATTTTGCGTATGAGCCGGCGTACCGGAAGGTCGCGGCATGACGACAGAAGTTCCCCCGCGCGACGGCGTCGCGACGTCGCGCTGGCACGGCCCCGCGCTGATGCTGGGCTCCGGCCTTTCCAACCAGATCGGCGCGAGCGTCGCGGCCCTGGCGTTCGGGTCGATCGGGCCGGCCGGTGTGGTCGCGATCCGCCAGTGGGTGGCCGCCGGGGTCCTGGTCGCCGTGGGCCGGCCCCGTCTGCGTGCCTTCACAGCGGCGCAGTGGCGGCCCGTACTCGGCCTCGCGGTGGCCTTCGCGGTCATGAACCTGTCCCTGTACTCGGCGATCGACCGCGTCGGCCTCGGCCTCGCCGTCACCCTGGAGTTCCTCGGGCCGCTCACCGTCGCCCTGGCCGGCTCACGGCGCCGTCTCGACCTCGGCTGCGCTCTCGCCGCCGCCGCTGCCGTGGTCGTACTGACCCGTCCGCGGCCGAGCACCGACTACGCCGGCATCGCCCTGGGCCTGCTGGCCGCGGTCTGCTGGGGCTCCTACATCCTGCTCAACCGGACCGTGGGCCGACGCCTTCCCGGACTCCAGGGGTCGGCCGCCGCCGCACTGGTCTCCGGTGCGCTGTACCTCCCCGTCGGGATCGTCACCCTCACACAGGACCGACCCCAGCCCACGGTCCTGCTCTGCGCGCTGACCGCCGGGCTCCTGTCCTCGGCCGTGCCCTTCCTTGCCGATCTGCTGGCGCTGCGCCATGTTTCCGCCCAGCTCTTCGGGGTCTTCATGAGCGTCAACCCCGTGTGCGCCGCCGTGGTCGGCCTGGTCGTCCTCGACCAGCACCTCGACCCCGCGTCCTGGCTGGCCATCGTCGTGATCATGGCCGCCAACACCGTCGCCCTCAGCACCCGACCCCGTGCCCGCCCCAGTGCCGACCCCAGCGCCGGCCCCGGACCCGGCGCCGGCGGCCCCGGCCCCGGACCCGGCCCCGAAAGGCAGACCGCAGCATGACGCCCTGATCGCCCACCTCATCGCATTCAGAAGCGCACCGGAAGGCCGGCCATCCCCCGCAGACACGGACGGCGTGCGACGGCAGGTACGAACCGGTGTCCCGTGGCGTGACCCGCCGCGTGCGTACGGGCCCTGGCAAACCGTCTACGGGCAGTTCCGCAGATGGCAACGGCGGGGAGTGTGGGCCCGGTTGCCGACGTCGCTGCGGGCACGGGCCGATGCGGCCGGGCTGATCACCTGGGAGATCAGCGTCGACTCCACGGGCTGCCGTGCCCACCAGCACGCGGCTGGTGCCCGCCGGAACGGCGCCGAGCGGTCCTGAACACGATCCGGGTTCCCAGGCACGGTGGTGGCCCGCCACGGACTCGCCCGCTGCGGGTGCGGGGAGAAAGGCTCTCGGTTCGGTTCGAGGCTGCCGTTCACGTCGCGGCGATCCACCAGTGGCTGTGATGAGGTTCCCGGGCCTCACCTCGTCCGACTCTCAGGGGTGAGGCGGCCTGGTGACCCCGTCGTGGGCGGAATTCAGGCCGGTTCGAGCTGCACGACCGCGTCGACCGCTGTACATGCCTGCGGCGACCGCTCTTTCGTTCGACAGGAAGGGCCGTGTGCCGACTCCCGTCGCCCCTCCAGCAGGCGGCTTCGCGGTCCGGCTCGCATCGCGGCCGCACCGGCCCTCCCCGTTCGGGTCATGAACGTTCTCGATCTCGGCAGCCGCTCCTGCTCGACACCCCCGCTGAGCAGGCGAGACGAACGGGTGTGACGAGTCTGGCCAAGATCGCCCGGTTGCGCTTCGCCGCCACTGGAAGATCACGTTCCGTTTATGGATGAATACCTGGCGTCACATACTTCTCTCCTTCCCTCCTCTCGTGGGCCTCGATGAAAGGGCACAGCCATGTCTTCGGCCATGTGCAAGACGACGAGCACTCCCTGGGCGCGGCGGCTGGCCGCCGCCACGATCGCGCTAGGCAGCTGCCTGGCCCTCGCCGGCCCGGCGGGAAGCGCGGGTGCGGCTCCCGCCGATCCCGTACCGACCGTCTTCTTCGGCGACTCCTACACCTCCAACTTCGGCATCGCTCCCGTGAACAACCAGGACAGCGAGAGGGGCTGGTGCTTCCAGGCCACGGACAACTATCCCGCCGTCGCCACCCGGCGCCTCGCGGACAAGGCCATCACGCTCGACGTCCAGTCGGACGTCTCCTGCGGAGGAGCCCTCGTCCACCACTTCTGGGAGAAGCAGGAGCTGCCCTTCGGCGCCGGCGAACTCCCGGCGCAGCAGGACGCGCTCAAGCAGGACACCCAGCTGGCCGTGGGCAGCATGGGCGGCAACACGCTGGGTTTCAACCGCATCCTGAAGCAGTGTTCCGACGAGCTCCGGCAGCCCTCTCTGCTGCCGGGAGACCCGGTGGACAGGGACGAGCCGGCCGCCAAGTGCGGTGAGTTCTTCGAGACCGGGGACGGGAAGCAGTGGCTGGACGATCAGTTCGAGCGGGTCGGTGGGGAGCTGGAGGAGCTGCTGGAGCGCATCGGCTACTTCGCCCCCGACGCGAAGCGCGTCCTGGTCGGCTACCCCCGGCTCGTGCCCGAGGACACCACCAAGTGCCTGACCGCGGCGCCCGGTCAGACGCACCTGCCGTTCGCCGACATCCCCCAGGACGCCCTGCCGGTCCTGGACCAGATCCAGAAGCGGCTGAACGACGCCATGAAGAAGGCCGCCACCGACGGCGGCGCCGACTTCGTCGACCTCTACGCCGGCACCGGCAGCAACACGGCGTGCGACGGTGTCGACCGGGGCATCGGCGGCCTGCTGGAGGACTCCGAGCTCGAGCTCCTCGGTACCAAGATCCCCTGGTACGCGCACCCCAACGAGAAGGGCCGCGACATCCAGGCCGGGCGCGTAGCCGCCAAGATCGAAGAAGTCCTCAACCGCTGACCGGCCGCACAACCGCTTTCCCCGCATGAACGAAGCCCCAGGACCCGCCGTCGGCCTGGGGCTTCGCAGCACGGCTGATTCCAGGGGGCTTGCCCCCACCGGCCCTCACCACCGCACGGTGCGCCTGGCAGCCGCTCACCACGAACGGCTCCGCTCAGCACCGTCCCGGCCGGCGGACCACCTGACAGAGCAGGGCCTGGCCGAGCCGCAGTGGCGGCCCACGCGCCAGGGCACCGAGCCGTCGGCACCACGGTGTGCGCTCAGGGCACCGGACCGTGTCCGTCCGGCGCCCCGCCCTGGCGTCGGCGTGCGACCAGCACGACGGCGAGCAAAAGGCCCAGGGCTGCGGTCAGGACGCCCTCCACGCCGAGGCCGGCGTGGAGAAGACCTCCCGCGAGAGCTCCCGCTGCCAGCGTGGCCACCGACACCGCGCGCCGTACCGTGGCAGGTCCCCGTCGGTCCACCGCGAGGCCGGTCAGCGTCCTGGTCATCACGGTGGTGGTCAGATCCGGCACTCCCAGCCGGTGCACGACGGCGTTCTGCAGCCCCATCCCGCAGGCCAGAGGTACGAGGACCGCATACCGCCCCCCACCGGCCGCCTGGCCGGTGAGAGCCGCCGCGACCAGCAGCGCTTGGACCGCGGCCAGCGGTGCGAAGAGTCGTCCCGGCTCCGCGTCCCGGCGCCACGCGCCGCCCGCGAGCGCCCCGGCGAGAAACGCCGTGAGGACGACGGCCACGGCCGGCGCCGACAGCTGTGTCACCCCCGCCAGAGCGAACCCGAGGAAGAGCACGTTGCCGGTCATGTTGGCCACGAACACCCGGCCCAGCCCGAGGAAGCTCGCGGCGTCCACCAGCCCGCTGACGAACGTCAGCACGAAGAGCGGCGGAACGAACCGCGCGTAGCGGTGTCCGCCGGGGAACATCCACCGTTCGACCACCCCTCCCCCACTCACCGAGGCCCCTTCTCCGCGATGCGCTCCCGGCCCCCGCGGGCGTGCCCGGAACGATGGGCGCCGCCCTCGTCGATGACTCGCGTCCGTCTCACCTCCTCACTGGACCAGAGGCGGCGAGGAAAACCGGCGTCCCACGCCCGACGGGTCCCCTGGATCGCTACGCGGCCGGACGAGGCGAGCTGCGTCTCGGCCGACGCGCCGCCGCACGCGATCGGCATGCTGGTGTCCTTCCCCAGCACGCGCCGCGATCGCCGGCGGATGAGCATCCGATCCTGCGCCTCCTGTTCGCCGCGACCCGTCGCACCGAGACGACCGACCCGACGACCACGCCCGTCGTCTCGGCCCTCCGTACAGCGGCACGACAGGACCGCGTCCGGCGCTGACGCTACGTGACCTCTGCGGGTTCCGTACGGGTCGTGGCATGCGGGGTCGTCGACGGCCCGTGCCCGGCCTCCGGCGACCCTTGCCCGCGGATCACCTCCAGGAGAAGATCGTGGCGGGGGTGCGGGAATGGAACAGACGGTCTTCGAATCCGTCAGGTACGCCGGTGTGTGCCAGGACTGCGGTGCCGAGCTGGAGTGCTGGGGGGTCCAGGCCCTGGTGGACGGCCGGTTGCGCTGGGACGTCGAGTCGGCCTGTGCCACCTGCGGGTTCGCGGTGGCCATGTGTGACGGCGAGCTGCCGGCGGAACGGCGGGATCAGATGGTGTCCGAGCACGGCCCCGCGAGGCTGGAGGTGAGCGCGCCGGTGAAGAGCGTCGTCCTCATGCGGGTGCTGCGGGCCGAGCTCGGCCTGGCGGTGACGGATGCCAGGGCTGGGCTGCGCAGGGTGCTGGACGGTGACTGCTCCGGAACGCTGCCTGAGATGGAACGTCTGGCCCGGGCGCTCCGGAAGGCCGGCATCGCCGCGGTGGCCGCTCGCCCCTAGCTCGATCGTCAGGCGGTTCTGTCCACTCGGAGCCGGTCCTCCGGTGAGCGGGCGATGGACTCGATGGTGAGGTGTGCCTGATCGGAGGCGGCGAGATCGCCGCGAGCCCCGCACGTCACGTAGTCGCTCCGTCCCCCGCGGGCCACCGGCGCCCGGCCTCGGGCCGGGACGGTGGCGACCGGGACGGGGACCGTCGATTCCAGCGCGTCCAGCACCGGCCCGGAGTGGTGGAGGTGCTCTCACTCCGCGGCGGCGTGGAGGAGAATCTGCGCCAGCTCGCGCGGCTGGGAGAACATCGGCCAATGGCCGGTGTCCATCGTGACCAGCCGCCAGCGCTCGCTCCTCAGCAGCTCAGCCACATCTTCGTCGGGCTCGGCGTCGCCGGGCTCGGTCCCCGGCATCACGCACAGGATGTAGGTCGCCGGAAGGTCACCGAGCGGCCGCGACAGCACGGCGGGCTCGGTCAGCGTGGCACCTGGGTGAGGTGTCGAGCCCCGTACGAGGCGTGCGATCTGCTCATCGGTGAGACCTTCGCCGTCGTAGTGAGCAGCCGGCGCGAGCGGCCAGAATCCCCCGTTCTCGGCGATCGACGCCTCCACCGCTTCCCCGCCGTCCGGCCAGGCGGAGACGAACGACGCGCCGTCCGTGGGAACACTGGAGTCGACGAACACCACGCGGGCCAGTCGGTCACCGATCCGCTCCGCGGCCTGACCGACCGGTATGCCCGAGTAGCTGTGACCCACCAGGACCACGTCGCGCAGACCCTGGCGTTCCACCTCGGCGACGATGTCCTGGACGTGGGTCGCTTGCCCCGCCGGTACACCCCGCTTGTCAGCAAGACCGGACAGCGTCAACGGATGGACGCCGTGGCCGGCCGCACGCAGACGCGGCACCACCTCGTCCCATGCCCACGCCCCGAGCCGTGCACCCGCAACCAGTACGAAATTCACCATGTCCGCACCGTAGCCGGGCAGCCTGTCGATCTCCTGGAAGATATTTTCGATACACGCCTAGGTCGTGGCCGTGCCCCGGAGGTACGCGGCGAGGATGGCGCGGGGCGAAGCGGTCGCGTCGATCGCCGTCCGGTGGAACAGCAGCGCGTCCGTGAGGGCGATCAGGTCCTCGACGTACGGGTCCGCGCTGGGGAGTCCTGCTCGGGTGAGGGCCGTGGCCGTCAGGTGCCGGGTGAGGGCGTGCACGTCGGAGTCCGCTGTCAGTTTGGCTCGGACCTGCGGCTCGTCGTGGAGTTCGAGGAGAAGGGCGTAGCGGGCTCTCATGTCGTCGCGGCGCGACGCGAGGCCCTCGACGAGTCCTGTGATCAGGGCGGCGAGGGCGTCGGCGTCGAGGCTGTGTCCGGGGGCGAATGTCATGTCCAGGGCCGCGGCGAGCTCTTGGGCATCGGCCTTCGAGCGGGCGGCGAGGGCGTCGACGATGAGTTCCACGAGCGCGATCCGTGTCTTCGCGTGGTACGAGGTCGATCCCTGCGGGATTCCCGCCTCGCGGTCGACGGCTCGATGCGTCAGGGCGCGCACCCCGTCCCGAGCGATGATCCGGATCCCGCTGTCGGCGATCGTCTCGCGCCGTTCCCTGCCACTCGTCGCATGCGTAGACACCCCGCGATGCTACAGGTGTAGTGTCTCGCCGTGCAGGCTCTACACCTGTAGCGGATGCGGGGTGTCGAGCCGTCAGGCGCAGCGGCAGAACAGGAGGAGAGCACAATGATCGACTTCGTTCCCGACCCGATCCTGTACCCCTTCACATCGCGGTGGTTCGACTCGTCCGCCGGCCGGGTCCACTACGTCGACGAGGGGACGGGGCCGCCGATCGTGTTCTGCCACGGCTCTCCCACCTGGAGCTTCCTCTATCGCCACATCGTGAAGGAGCTCCGCGGCCGGTACCGGTGCGTCGCGGTCGACTTCCTGGGCTTCGGCCTGTCCGAGCGCCCGGCCGGCTTCACGTACACGATCGCGGAGCACACGGCGGTTCTGGGTGAGCTGATCGACCATCTGCGGCTCGACGGCTTCGTCCTCATGGGGCAGGACTGGGGTGGCCCCATCGGGCTCGGGGCGGCGACCACGCGCGCGGATCGCGTCAGGGGCATCGTGCTGGGCAACACGGCGTTCTGGCCGATCGAACAGGTGGCGAACCGGGCGTTCAGCGTGATCATGAGCAGCCGCCCCATGCAGCGGCGCATCCTGGAACGGAACCTTCTCGTGGAGCGGTTCCTGCTCGGCAGTACCGGTCCCACCCTGACAGCGGCCGAGGCCGATCACTACCGCATGGCGCAACCCACGCAGGAAGACCGGCGGGGACTCACGGCCATGCCCAGGGAGATCCGGGCCGCGCGTCCGCTGCTGGAGGAACTCGCCCGTGACGTACCCGCCCTCCTCGGCGCCAAGCCGGCCCTGGCGGTATGGGGCATGCGGGACATGGTGTTCCGGCCGGGGGCGTGCCTCCCCCGGATACGCGCCGCGTTCAGCCGGCTCGAGGTCGTCGAACTGCCCCGGGCGAAGCACTTCGTCCAGGAGGACGCGCCTGATCGGATCGCGGCGGCGATCACCGAACGATTCCGCTGACGCAGGGCCGTCGCCTTCTGCTCGGGACGGTCCGGCCGTGCGGGTCCGCGTCTCCGGTCGTCACGTGATCGCCCCGACGGGGGCGGTGCGGCTCCGGGCCGGTCTCCGGCGAGCCTCCACCGTCCCCGCCCTCCGAACGGCGCCCGTGCGGCCGGGTGCTCCGCAATCGGGTTGGCGGGTGGGCGAGTTGTCGGCCCGTCTCACGGCGGACGGTGCGCGGAGGGCCCGCCGTTATGATCCGTCGATGGGCACAGTGGCCGAAGTCTGCGGCGAAGCGCGCGCGGCGACGACCGGCGATCAGGACCGGACGTCGGTCGCGCGCGCGGCCGCCCATCACCTGAGTCTGCTGCGGTGGGCGGCGGCGCTCCTGCCTCCCGCCGAAGCGGCGCGCGCCGGCGACGAGCTGGACGCGACAGCACTCGCCGCCGCGGCCGTGCCCTTCCTTCCGGTCGCGGTCGCCGAGAAGGGCGACGGCGAGAACGACGCGCTGCCGTTCGAGGAGCTGGTCGTCGCCCTGCGCGGAGCGCCGACGGTGCTGGACGGCGACGCGCTGCTCGACGCCGGGCCCGTGGACTGGGAGGCGATGACCGCCGAGCACGCGCGGGAGCCCTTCGGCTCCGTGGCGTCGCGTGGGCTGATAGCCCGCCGGGACTGTCCCGACGGGCTGACCCTGGCCCTGCTCGCGCCGTGGCGGCCGGAGGTGGCCGACCGCCTCGCGGCCCGGCAGAAGGCCCGGCCGGCCAAGCGGCGGCCGGTCGGCATGCCCCGGGGACACCGGTGGGACGCCCCGCCGCCCCCGCCTCCACCGTACGAACTGCCCGATCCCGTCCGCGCCCTGCTTCTGCCCCGTCTGTCCGGCCTCCGGACCCCGCTGCTGCGTCTGGTGCTGACCCCGGACAGGGCGGACGAGGTGGTGTGCGCGACGACGCGGCTCGACCGGCTCCTCGCCGCCGTCGATCACGGCGACCGCGGCCACACCCAGAAGGTCCTGGCGTTCTGGGAGGCGGCCGGCGCCGCGTTGCGGGCGGCGTTGGGGACGGACCGGACGGCGTGGACGGCCGCCGCCGAACGACTGGCCCGGCACAAGGGCAGCCTGCGCGACCTCGTCGACGGGCTCGGCGAGCCGACGCGGTCCCGGCGGCTCCCTCCCGACCTGCGCGTCCTGATCCAGGCACCGCCGGAGCTCCTTCCCGCCCTCGTCGCCGGTTTCGACGACGAGGCCCTCGCCGGAGGGGCCGAGGCGTGCGCGGGACGTCGTGGTACCCGTACGGGACATGCGCTCCTCGCCATCGCCCTGGCGAGGTTCGAGGCGGCCGGCGTTCCTCCGCGTCCGCTCTTCGCCCGTTGGGCGCGCGACGGCCTGTCCTCCTGGAACGGCGAGATCGCGGCGGCCGGATGGCTGTACGGGCTGGACGGCGAGCTGGACGTACGGCTCGACCGGCGCGCCCTCACCGACGCGGGCCTCCGCCGCCTCATCGCCGCCCGACTGCCGCAGCGGCCCCGGGCCGGGGACCTGGTGGCCGAGTTGCGCGCGCACCCCGCTCCCGTCCGGGCACAGCTCACGCTCGACGGCGCGGGCGCCGAGCCCACGCCCTGGGCCGAACTCCTCCAGGCCCATCACGCCGAGCCGCTGCCGTACCCGGTGCTGTGGGTGCTCGCCTCCCTCCCCGGCTGTCCCGCCGCCCTGCTCCCCGAACTGTCGGGGGAAGGACGGCACCACCAGCTGAGCGACCTGGCGAGCCAAGGACCCGAGTCGGCCCGCGTCGCCCTCACCCGCCTGGCGGAGTCGGCCCCCGTCTCTCACCACACCCCCGCCGGCACGGCCCGCCCGGCGATCCACACGGTCCGTTGCGCCCGGCTCCTCGACGACCTGACGATCCTGGAGACCGCACGGCCCGCCGCCGCCGTCCTGCTCTACGGACGCGACCTGCCCGACGACGCTCCGGACGGGGACGCGTGGAACCGGCTCTGCGGCGAACACCTCGTCGCCGCCTCACGCCGCTTCGGTCCCGGCTTCTGGCAGGTACTCGCCGACCGGCTGCCCACCTTCGACGGCACCCTGCCCGAACTCCTCGCCCCGGCACCGGGCGACGCCACCCTCTCCGCACTCCACGCCTCCGCGCAGGGCGACCTCCAGCCGTCCGAGGCGCGCGCCCTCCGCACCCTCCTGGACCGGTACGAGTCCCGGGTGCGCGCCGCCGCCGCACTCCAGCACGACGACGCGCCGGCGCCCCGGACGCCCGAGATCCCCGACCGCGGGGCCGCCTCGGCATGGCGGGACGACGAGCCGGCCACCCTGCTCGCCCTCGCCCGAGCCGCGGCCACGGTGCGCCCCGAGTTCACCGTCGCCCTGCCGGCGCTCCTCGCCTCCTCCCTGGACGCGCCGGACCGCGTCGCCGCGCTGATCCCGCTGGCCGCGCTCGCGCAGCGGACCGCGGCCCGGATCGGCGACCGTCACGGCGAAGCCGTGGCCTGGGCCACGGCGGGCCTGGCCCTGAACGGACTGCGGCGTCACGAGGAGGCCGCGGCCGTGCTGGAACGCGCTCGCGCTCTCATCCGCACGACGGACGACCTCGAACGGGAAGCCCGTATCCACCACCACCTGGGCCACGCCCTGAGGAGTCTGCGCCGCGACCGACAGGCCGCCGTCGCCTTCCGCGAGGCCGTCGCGCTCTTCGGGAGGACCGGCCACGAGCGGGAACGCGGCGAGGCGGCTTCCGATCTGGCCCGCCTCACCGAGCGGATGGCCTCCCGTCCGACAGGCCCGGCCGGAAGGGCACCGGTCGCGGGGGACTCCGCCGACGCCGGGTGAAGAGCGAGGGCCCGGTGCCCTCCCGCTCTCTCAGTCCTGGCGGGACCAGGTGCGCAGCAGTGTCGCGATGGCTCCGGCGCTGCATGCGGGGTCGCGCAGGAGGTCCCGGAGGGCGGTGGCGTTGTCGTGGGTGGGCTTCAGGTGGATGCCGGAGGCTTCCAGGTACATGACGCCTGTCGCCGCCGCCACGGCCAGGTTGGAGCGGTCCAGCCAGCGGCAGCGGCCGAGGACGTGGACGAGCGCGGCGGCGCGTGCGTACGCGTCGTCGTAGACCGGCTGGTCCAGCAGCTCTGCCCGGTGGCAGGCGACGGCGGCGACCGGCACCCCGTAGTCCTCGGGTGCCGGATCGTCCGCGCCCGCGAGTTCGGCGACCTGGAGGATCCAGGGGACGTCGATGTGGAGTTCCATCAGGCCGCCCGCGTCCCCGCGGGTCGCTGTGCCGGGGCCTCCGCCTCGTCGAAGAGGGCCTGGTGTTCGTCCAGGAAGCGGCGGGCCGCGTCCAGACCGCGCCGGCGCATGCCGTCGGCGTCGTCCCGTACGAGCGAGGCGATGTAGTCGCCCAGGCTCATGCCGCGGTCCTTCGCGCGGGCCCTGGCCAGCTCCGCGATGTCGTCGTCGACGCGGGCTCCGAGTTGTGTCTTCCCCATGCCCCGATGGTAACGAGTGTTACCAAGGAGGGAAAGGCGCTCTCGCCGGCGCGGGGAGCCGGCAGGACGGTCCGTCAGCAAGCGTCGCCGGCAGCGCACTCGGGCGGAAAGCCGGACACGGGCGGCGACCGCGCCGGTACCGGAACCAGGCCAGCGCCCGTGGGTACGTGCTCCGCGGCTGCCGCGCGTCCCCGAGGCGTCCGCGCGGCGCAGGGCCGCGACCCCGGTCCCGCTCACGTCGGGGAGGAGCCGGGCGTCACGCCGGCGGCGGGGCGAGTCTGGCCGTCACGGCGTCGAGGACCCAGTCCAGGCCGGTCGCGAAGGACGTCTCGGCGTCCACATCGGTGCCGTCGTGCACGGCCTTCGCCAGCGCCGGGAAGCGGCCCGTGGCCAGCATTCTCGTCACGTGCGGGCCGTTGGCGCGCTGCCAGTCGTCCTTGGACAGGCCGGTGGCGCGCTCGGCCCGCAGGTTCGCGATCTCGCGCCTGATCGCGCCGGTGAAGTAGGCACTGACGGTCTCCACGGCGCGCATGACGGTGTCGATGTCGGCGAGGCCGTCGAGGGCGGCCAGGGTCGCCTCGGTGACGGCGAGGCCGTTCGGGCCCAGGGCCGGGCGGCCGCCGAGCAGGTCGGCCAGCCATTCGTGGCGGAGAGCGGCCCGCCTGGTGCGGTGGGCGAGGATCCGGAGCGCCTCCCTCCCGTCGCCGGCCCGCTCCTCGGGGAGGATCTCGGCCTGGACCTCGTCCACCATGAGGTCGAGCAACTCCTCCTTGGTGGCGATGAATCCGTACAGACGCATCGGGCCGGCGTTCAGGCGGGCGGCGACCTTGCGCAGCGACACCGCCTCCAGTCCGCCCTCGTCGGCCAGCGCGACGGCTGCGGCGACGATCCGCTCCCGGTCGAGCGGCACGGGGCGCGCCGGCGGCTCCGGCCGGTCCCACACAGTCATGGTCACACCGTTCTGTTGCGATGCCTCACATCGGAGAAATACAGTGTATCGGCATGAGACATCGTATCGCCGTCGTCGGGAGCGGTCCCGCCGGCCTCACCTTCGCCCGGGTCCTGCACCGCCACGGCCACCCCGTCACCGTTCTCGAACGCGACCCCGCCCCCGACGCGCGCCCCCCGGGCGGCACGCTGGACCTGCACGCGGGACTGGGCCAGCTCGCGGTGGACAAGGCGGGGCTGCTGGCGGAGTTCCAGGCGCTGTCCCGCCCCGAGGGGCAGGCCATGCGCATCCTGGACACGGACGGCACCGTCCTGCGCGACTGGCTGCCCCGTCCCGACGACCGGGCCAACCCTGAGATCGACCGCGGGCAGCTCCGTGACCTGCTGCTCGGTCCCCTCGATGTCCAGTGGGGCCGGAGCGTGACACGGGTGGTGCCGGGAGGCAGGGACGGGGTGCTGGTCCATTTCGCGGACGGGCGACGGGAAGCCTTCGACCTCGTGGTCGGCGCGGACGGCGCCTGGTCACGGACCCGCCCGGCGGTCTCGCCGGTGACGCCGCACTACACGGGCATCACCATGGTCGAGACCTCCCTCGACGACGTCGACACCCGCCACCCGGGTCTCGCCCGGTCGATCGGCGACGGTTCCACAGCCGTGTACGGCGTGAACCGGTCCCTCGTCGCCCAGCGCAACAGCGGCGGACACGTCAAGGTCTACGCCCAGTTCCGCGCGCCGCTGGACTGGCACGCGCACCTGGACCTGGCCGACACCGAGGCCGTCCGGTCGACGCTGCTCGCCCTGTTCGACGGCTGGGCCGCTCCCGTCCTCGACCTCCTCCGCCACGGCACCGCTTTCGTCCACCGCCCCCTCCACGTCCTGCCCGTGGACCACACCTGGACCCACGTCCCCGGGGTGACGCTCCTGGGCGACGCGGCCCACCTCATGCCTCCCTTGGGGGCGGGCGCCAATCTCGCGATGCTGGAAGGAGCCGAACTCGCCGAGTCCCTCGCCTCCGGCCCCACCGATCCGGACGAGACCGTCCGCGCCTTCGAGCGACGGATGTGGACACGGGCCGCCAGGTGGGCCGGGATCACGACGGCCGGCCTGGAACGCCTCGTCAGCCCGGACCCCGCCCAAGCCCTCGCCCTCTTCGACGAGGTCCAGCCGTCCTGAACACCCCGCTCGCCGGTCTCCTTGTCCCGGCCGTCGTCGTCACGCACCTGGCGGGGCGACGCGTCGGCAGGTCCTGGAGCTTGCGTCAACTACCGCCGGGGCGGAGGCGCTTCGGTCTACGTCTCCTCGTCACGCGGACCGGCGTCACGTGGAGGCCCGGCCTCAGGCCGGCTGGAGGAGCGCCATCAGGGCGCGGGCCGCGGGGCTGGTGGCCTCCGAGGGCGGGAGCAGGGCGACGGTCCTGTAGACGGTCTCGGGCACGCCCTTCACGGGCAGGGCTCGCAGGGTCTCGCGCTTCTGGCGGAAGTGGCGCGGGACGACCGCGACTCCCAGGTTCTCGTCCACCAGGTCGAGGAGGCTGTGGACGTCGTTCACCTCCAGGGCCACCTTGCGCCGCACGCCCGCGGCGGCGAAGGCCGCGTCGGTGGCCCGGCGCGGGCCCCAGTCGGGGTGGAAGTCGACGAAGACCTCCGTGGCGAGGTCGTCGGGCGCGAGGGGCGCGCCGGCCGTCGCGAGCGGGTGCTCGGGGTGGCACAGCAGGGTCATCGGCTCGGTGGCGAGCGGTACGGAGCGCAGCTGGTCGGAGTCGGCGGAGGTGCGGTAGGCGAAAGCCAGGTCGAGCCGCCCGGCGGAGACCTCCTCGGCGAGATCGAGGGAGCCGGACTGGCGCAGCCGGATCTCCACGTCCGGGTGGCGGCGGCGGAACGCGGCCAGCAGCCCGGCCGCGTACACGCCGGCGATGCACTGCTCGGTGCCCAGTGTCAGAGTTCCGCGCAGGACGCCCTGCACGGCGGCCACCGCTTCGTGCGCGGTCCGTACCTGGGCCAGGATCCGCTCGGCCTCGCCCAGCAGCGCCCGTCCGGCTTCCGTCAGGGTCACCTGTCGGGTGGTCCGTACGAACAAGGGGGCCCGCAGCTCCCGCTCCAGCGCCCGGACGGACGCGGACAGGCCCGACTGGGAGACCATCAGGCGTTCGGCGGCCCGGGTGAAGTGCCGTTCCTCGGCGACGGCGACGAAGTGCTGGAGGTGGCGCAGTTCCATGATTGAGAAGCCTAGCCGCGATTGAGAAGCCTAGCCGCTGAATCCCATCGGATTC
Source organism: Streptomyces sp. NPDC058052 (assembly GCF_042885515.1). NCBI lineage: Bacteria > Bacillati > Actinomycetota > Actinomycetes > Kitasatosporales > Streptomycetaceae > Streptomyces > Streptomyces sp. NPDC058052. The sequence goes on from NZ_JBHVRX010000008.1 coordinate 252,037, forward strand.
TCCTGTTGGACCGATGGTCCCGGGTGGGTGCAGATTGGTTCCGGCGCGGCCCCACGGGCGGCCGGCACCCCTCGACCCCATGGAGCCGTGTTGTACACCGCACACCCCGACCGTTACGCCCGCATGCCCTACCGCCGCACCGGGAAGAGCGGTCTCAAGCTGCCCGCGCTCTCGCTGGGCCTGTGGCACAACTTCGGTCCCGACCGTACGGCGGAGAGCCAGCGCGCCATCCTGCGCCGCGCCTTCGACCTCGGGATCACCCACTTCGACCTGGCGAACAACTACGGCCCGCCGCCCGGCGCGGCCGAGTCCGCCCTCGGCGATGTCCTCAGGACGGACTTCGCGCCGCACCGCGACGAGCTGGTCGTCTCCACCAAGGCCGGGTACCTGATGTGGCCGGGGCCGTACGGCGAGTGGGGGTCGCGCAAGTACCTGCTGTCGTCGCTGGACCAGAGCCTGACCCGCCTGGGCCTGGAGTACGTCGACGTCTTCTACTCGCACCGCTTCGACCCGGAGACTCCCCTGGAGGAGACGATGGGCGCCCTGCACTCCGCGGTCCAGCAGGGCAAGGCGCTCTACGTCGGCGTCTCCAACTACTCGGCGGAGCAGACCCGCGAGGCCGCCCGCATCCTCGGTGAGCTCGGCACCCCGCTCCTCATCCACCAGCCGCGCTACTCGATGCTCGACCGGCGCCCGGAGACCGAGGGCCTGCTGGACGCGCTCGACGAGCTCAGGGTCGGCTCCATCGCCTACTCGCCGCTGGAGCAGGGCCTGCTCACCGGGCGCTACCTGAACGGCGTCCCCGCCGACTCGCGGGCCGCGAGCGACAGCCCCTTCCTGCAGCGCGAGGCCGTCACCGAGGACCTGGTGACCCGGCTGCGTGCCCTGAACGCCCTCGCGGAGGGACGCGGCCAGACCCTGGCGCAGCTCGCCCTGGCCTGGGTGCTGCGCGGAGGCCGTGTGACCTCGGCCCTGATCGGCGCGAGCAGCACCCGCCAGCTCGACGACAGCGTGGCCGCCATCGCGCACCTCGACTTCGATACCGAGGAGCTGGCCCGCATCGATGCCCTGGTCGGCCCGTGAGCCACGGGGGTCGGGTCGCGCACGGGGCCATAGGGACGGTCCGCGGCGGGTAGGTGCGGGGCGTGGACGAGCAGGAACCGCCGCGGACGGAAGCCGATGACCTACTGGCGGGCCTCAGCGTGGACGACAGCCGGCCGGAACAGCCCGTGCTGCTGGACTCCTCCGGCGCCCCGATCCGCACCTGGCGGGAGAACTATCCCTACGACCGCAGGATGCGTCGCGCGGAGTACGAGCGGACCAAACGGATCCTGCAGATCGAGCTGCTGAAGCTGCAGCGGTGGGTCAAGGACACGGGGGCGCGGCTGGTGGTGATCTGCGAAGGGCGGGACGCCGCGGGCAAGGGCGGCACGATCCAGCGGTTCACCGAACGGCTCAACCCCCGCGGGGCGCGCATCGTGGCCCTGGACAAGCCCACCGAGCGGGAGGCGGGGCAGTGGTACTTCCAGCGGTACGTCCCCCACCTGCCGGCCGCCGGAGAGATCGTCTTCTTCGACCGTTCCTGGTACAACCGCGCCGGTGTCGAGAAGGTCATGGGGTTCTGTACGCCTGAGCAGCACGCACTGTTCCTGCGCCAGTGTCCCGTTTTCGAGGCCATGCTCGTGGAGGAGGGGATCCTGCTGGTCAAGTTCTGGTTCTCGGTCTCCCGCGCCGAACAGCGCACCCGCTTCGCGATCCGGCAGGTGGATCCGGTGCGGCAGTGGAAACTGTCGCCCACCGACCTCGCCTCGCTGGATCTGTGGGACGCCTACACCACCGCGAAGGTCGAGATGTTCCGCGCGACCGACACCGGCCACGCGCCGTGGACGGTGGTCAAGAGCAACGACAAGCGGCGCGGCCGCCTCGAAGCCATGCGCAGTCTGCTGTGGCGCGTCGACTACGACCGCAAGGACCGGGAAGCCGTCGGCCGTCCCGACGGTCTCGTCGTCGGTGCCGCCGACACGCTCCTGGAGCCCGGGGAGGAACCTTCCGCCCTCTCCCCAACTCCCCTGGCCAGCCCTCCTCTGGGCCCCGGCCTCCATCCCCCCGGATCCCGGCCCACCGCTCCCTGACACACGCCGAGCGGCCGGCGGATCCCGTCGCGTGCGGCGGGATCCTGTTCGGCGGATCCGGCTGCCGCCCTGCCACGCCCGGGGCGTGGCGGGGCGGCCCGTCCGGCGACGCCTGGTGCGGCGTCTCAGAACGCGAACACGCGGGTGCCGTTCAGCGTGACCGACATGGCGCAGGTGTTGGAGAAGGTGTGCTTCCAGGCGACGCGCTTGCCCTGCCACACGCCGTCGGCGGAGACGGTGACCGGGTCGTAGTGCAGAGGACAGGCGCGGCCCGGCGCGGGGGCGGCCACCAGCCGGTCGAGGGAGCCGGAGGTGGCGGCGAGCGCCGCGCAGGCGGCCTCGGGGTCGGGGTGAGTGCCCTGGGCCGTGGGCGCGCAGCTCAGGGTGGACGCCCGGACCACCGCGGCCTGCTCGTCGCCCTGGGCGACGGTCAGGACGAGGGCCGAGGGGGCGTACAGGCTGTCCGGCGCGGCCTCCGCGACGCCGGCGGAGCCGGCGAGGACGAGGAGGGCGGAGGCGGAGACGGCGGCGATGCGATGACGCACGACAGAACTCTCTTTCGGAGAGGAGTGATATCGCAGAAGATTTCTGCGCCCTTGCGGTCGGGCACCGCAGATACTGTCGCGTACGGAGGCCGCCTGCACACCGATGGCCTACTTACGGACAAGTCCGTCCATGAACGGCGACCGACCGGTCGTTCCGCCTGCTCGCAGCGCCGGGAAGACCCCGCGGACGCACCGGCGCAGGCCCGCCGCCGTGCCCGCGCACCCGGACACACCGCTCCGCCCTTCCACTCCGGCAGGCTGGCGTTCACCTTTCGTGCACGCAAGATGACCGATTGTCATCACCCTGCGATCGATACGGGACGCACGGCCCGACCGGGTCCGCCCTCGGCGCCGTGGCCCGTCACAGCCAGGGCAGCCGCTCCGCCGCGTAACGGTAGGCGCGGAAGACGGAGTTCTGGGCGCCGGCGGACGACTCCAGCCCCACCCCGTCGCCGAAGGAGCGGAACTGCGGCACCACGAACTCCCACACCACCTCGCCGCCCGGCGTCACCTCGAAGAGCCGTCCGAACGACCCCTCCGCGATGAAGGTGTTCCCGTTGGGCAGGCGCTGGGCGCTGGACATGTAGGGGCTGTAGAAGTTCTGCGGCGGGTTGTCCTGGTAGGACCAGACCTCCTTGCCGGTCAGGGGATCCAGCTCCAGCACCCGCGAGTACGGCACGGAGGTCGTGGCGCGGTAGCTGCCGTTGTCGAAGACCAGGAGGGTGCCGCCCGGCAGTTCGTGCGGGTGGTGCTGCTGGGCCAGGACGTCGGGTCCGATGCGCCACAGGACGGAGCCGTCCGCGCGGTCGATCGCGACGGCGGAGGACACGCTGCGGAACCCGAGGACGAGCGAGCCGTCGGCGCGCTCGTTGACGGTGTTGGCCATGGGCCAGTGCTCGCGGGCGAAGTGCGGGTCGAGCGGGAAGTCCTCGGGGTCGAGGTGGTCGATGGCGGCCCAGCGCCACACCTCTCGCCCGTCCCAGGTCAGTTCGTACACGACGTCCCCGTAGATCACCCCGCCCGGGGCCTCGGAGCCGGGGATACCGCCGCGGATCCGTGCGGCCTGGGCCGGCTCCAGCGGCTCGACGACCGTGATGACGAGGTTCCCGTTGCGCAGGACCGAGGCGTCGTGGTGGTGGAGCGGGTGCCGCACTTCCCGGAGGACGGTGGAGTCCGGGGCGAGCTCCTGGAAGATGCCGCCGTGGTACACGTCCCAGATGGGGAAGAGGGTCGGGCCGGCGGTGTCCTTGGCCGCGTAGAAGAGGTTCCCGTTCGGCAGGAGCTGCGCGTGCCGGCCGGGCGGGTGCGGGGAGTTCCAGGTGTGCGCGGAGCGGCCCTCGATGTCGACGAGGTGGATCTCACCGGCGCTGGTGATGGGCGTGTAGAGGGTGTAGCCGCCGTAGGTGCGGTCGGGGTCGTGGGCGATCAGGCCGACGCCACGGCGGCGCAGGGTGTTCTGGTCGACGGTCATGGGGGCGATCTCCTCGTACGGTGCGGATGAAGGTCGGGCGGAGGGCGGATGAGGGGCCGCGGGCGCGGCCGAGCGCGTCGGGATGCCGCGTGGCTCAGCGCACGGTGACGGCGGCCGGGTCCACGGCCTTCAGCGGCGCGGGGTCCAGGTGCCGCAGCAGCGTGGCGCGGTCGGCGGATCCGGGCAGCTTCTGGGCGGTCTTCGCCCAGGCGGCCTCCTCGGTCAGCTGGGCGAGCAGCTCGGGCGAGAGGGTGGCCCCGTACGCGTACCGGGGCTGGAAGGCGTCGACGTAGCCGGCCTGGAGTGCCCCCTTGGACTGCGCGAGGACGTCCTTCCGGGCGCCGGCCGGATCCGCGGCGAGGCGGCCTTCGGCCTTCCGGAGGGCGCGGAGCACGGCGGCCGTGGTCCTCTCGGTCGCCTCGGGGCCGGCGACGAGCAGCGTGCGGGCGGTGTATCCGGTGAAGGGGAGTTCGGCGTACCGGTCGCCGAGGGTGGTCCGGGTGGAGTCGTAGAAGCTGGGGAAGGTGACCCCGGCGTCGACGTCGCCGCGTGCGAGGGCCGAAGTGACCTGGTTCGGTGCGAGGTTGACGATGGTCACGTCCGCGGCGGTCAGCCCCGCGGAGGCCAGCATGCGCGAGAGCGCGTACTCGACGTTGGTCCCCTGCGGAACGCCGACCTTGCGGCCCTTCAGGGCGGCGAACCCGGTGATCCCGTGGTCGGTGCGGGTCAGCAGGCGCCAGTCGGAGAACCGGGACAGGTCGGCGACGACGCGCAGTTCGCGCCCGCCCAGGGCGGCCGTGACGGCGGGCAGGTCGCCGACGACGCCGAGCTGCGCCTGCCCGCCGAGCACGGCGTTGAGCGCGTCCCGGCCGGTCGGCTGGGTGGTCACGGCGGCGTCGATGCCCTCACCGGCCCACAGCCCCCGCTCCTGAGCCACATGGACGGGCGCACCGCCGAGATGGTCGCTGGTGGCGAGGGAGACGGTGTCCCGGCCGCCGGAGGGCTCGGGGTCCGCGGCGCAGCCCGAGGCGAGGGCGCCGGCGAGCACCACCGACAGGAGGGCGGCCACGGTGCGGGGTCTGGGCATGATGCGGTCCTTCCGGGGACGGAGAAGAGCGAAGCGGGACGACGGGAAAGGCAGGAGGAGGGAGGGGCGGGAGGGACGCGGGGGTACTACTCCGGGCCGAGCTGGCGCGCGATCAGCGACCGCAGCCCGGGCGCGGGGCCGGCGGCGGTCCCGCCGGACGGCAGGTGCGCGGCTTCCGCCCGCACCGGGGCCACGGGGGGCTCCGACGCCATGGGGGTGCCTTCCGGCACCGTGTGGTCGGCGAGCACCCGCCCGGGGCTGCCGCCGAGCACGACGACGCGCTCGGCGAGGGCCAGGGCTTCGTCGATGTCGTGGGTGACGAAGAGGACGGTGGTGCCGCGCCGCCGCCACAGCTCGCGCAGCAGGGTCTGCATCCGGGCCCGGGTGAGGGCGTCCAGCGCGCCGAAGGGCTCGTCCATGAGCAGAACCTCGGGCTCGGCGGCCAGGGCGCGGGCCAGCGCGACGCGCTGCTGCATGCCGCCGGAGAGCTGTGCCGGGTACTTCTCGGAGCCGTCCGCGAGCCCGACCTCGGCCAGCGCCTCCAGGGCGCGACGCCGTCGCTCCGCGCGCGGGAGCCCCAGGCGCTTGAGGGCGAACTCGACGTTGCCGCGGGCCGTGCGCCAGGGGTAGAGGGCGTAGTGCTGGAAGACGACTCCCCGGTCGGGCCCGGGGCCGCGCACCGGTGCGGCTCCGGCCGTCACCCGCCCCTCCGAGGGGCGTACGAATCCGGCGACAAGGTTCAGCACGGTGGACTTGCCGCATCCGCTGGGGCCCAGCAGGGCCGTGAACGAACCGGCGGGCAGGTCGAGGTCGATCGGGTCCAGGACGCGGGCGGTGCCGTAGCGGACCGCCGCGCCCTCCAGGCGTACGTCCTTGCTCATGCGGCGCTCCAGTGCACGACCCGCCGGCCGAGCGCGGCGAGGAGGAGGTCGACGGCGACGCCGAGCAGCCCGAGCACCAGCAGCCCCGCGAACATCCGGTCGACCCGGAGGAACTGCCCGTCCACCTGGAGGCGGTACGCCAACCCGCTGTCGGCCCCTCCCAGTTCCGCGGCCACGAGGGCCAGCAGGGCGACGGAGGCCCCGTACCGCAGGGCGGCGAGGAGGGCGGGGGCGGCGGCCGGCAGCAGCACCTCGGTGAACCTGCGGTGCAGCGGGGCGCCGAGCGTCCGGGCGGCCCGCAGGTGGGACACGGGGACGCGGGACACGCCGTCGTGGACGTACAGCCAGACGGCGAGGAGCACGGCGTAGGCGATGAGCAGCCGCTTCGCGGTCTCGCCGATGCCGAACCAGGCGGTGGCGAGCGGCACGAGGGCGATGGCGGGGATGGGCCGCAGGAAGGAGACGACCGGCGTGACGGCGGCCGACAGTCCCGGGAGGTACCCGGTGGCGAAGCCGAGGGCGCCTCCGGCGACGGCGCCGAGCGCGAAGCCCTGTCCGGCGCGGGCCAGGCTGACCCCGAGGTCGGCGGCGAGCAGTCCGCTGCGCGCGCTGTCGGCGAGTGCGGCGGCGGTCTGGGCGGGCGTGGGCAGCAGGCCCGGGGCCACCGCCCCGGACCGGGCGAGGAGGTACCAGAGCGTGAGCACGGCACCGGCGGCGCCGAGGGCGGGCACGAGCCTGCCGCGGGCCCGGCCGGGTGGTGAGGGGGTGACGCGCACGGGGCAGCTCCTTGTTCAGCCACACATCTTCATAAGCAGGGTCAATAATTGACGACGCTTATGAAGGGGGTGTTGCGGCGGCATGAAACGTCAGCGGCCCTCCCGGCCCCCCGCGCCCGATGAGGTACGTTCACCTGCGTGTCTCGACCCGAACCCACGCCCGAGGCCATCGAGGTCGGCCGGGTGGTCCGGAACTGCCGCAAGCAGCGCGGCGTCTCCATGGCCGTCCTCGCCGCCCGTTCCGGCCTCTCCCAGCCCTTCCTCAGCCAGCTCGAACGGGGCCTCACCACCCCCAGTCTCAGCTCGATCTACCGGATCGCCGAGGCCCTGGACGTCACCCCCGGCACCTTCCTCCGCCCGCCGGCCCGCCCCGGCACCGTGACCCACGAGGCCGACCCCCAGGTCATCCGCGTCAGCGAGACCGCCGGCCAGATCGCCCAGGTCCTCATCCCCGGCGGCCGCAGCACCCTGATGGAGGCGTACGAGCACCACTTCGAACCCGGCCTCGGCGAACGCGGCTGGTTCGAGCACCCCGGCGAGGACTTCCTCTACGTCCTGGAGGGCGAGATCGTCCTGGAGGTGGAGGGCGAACCCCCGCTCACCCTCACGGCGGGCCAGAGCGCCCACCACCGGGGCGAAGTCCCCCACCGCTGCCGCCTGACGGGCTCCGCCCCCGCCCGCACCCTCCTGGTGATCGCCAACGCCTGACGAGCTCGCGGGCGGTGAGCGGTACGACGCCGGGCCCGGACCGTCAGCCGCCCGCGGTTCGGGCCGGAGCGGGGGCCGGCTCACGGAGGTGGACCACGGCGCGGGAGAGGGCGAGGACACCGGCGACGATCAGCGCCGCGCCCGCGGCCTCCGGCAGGAGGTACCAGCCCGTGCGGATCGTCTCCTGGAAGAGGAAGACGCCGATCAGAAGACTGACGACGGCGTCGCCGATGGTGAGCGCGGGCTGTGAGGCCGCGAGGGATCCGGCCTGCAGGGCGTTCTCCAGCAGCAGCACGGCGGCCACCCCGGTGACGGCGAACCCGTACGTCTGCCAGCTGGTGAGGAACGCGGTGGGGCCATGCTCGGAGAACACCCCGGTGGAGGACTTCAGCAGCGCCGCCGTCAGGGCGTTGGCGATGGCCGCCGCCGTGCCGAGGCAGACCGCCCGGCCGAGCGAGGCGCGGCGCCGGGCCACGAGCACCGCGACGCCGATCGCGCCGAGGCAGGCCGTCAGCACGACGGCCCACCGGGTCATCGGCGCGTCGGTGGCGGCCCCTGTCGGCGCGGCCGCGCCCAGGAGCAGGGCCAGACCGGCCACCACGCCCGCCACCGCCCACCAGCCGGCGGCGGGCAGCCGCCGGTGCAGGAGAGGCACCGCGATGACGAGAGCGAACGGGAGCTCCAGCACGAACACGGGCTGGACCAGGGACAGGGGTCCGAAAGACAGGGCCAGGGCCTGGAAGAGCGCCGCGCCGATGACGCCGGCGATGCCGATCAGCCACACGGGACGGCGCGCCAGGGTGAGGATCAGCCGCAGGCCACCGCCCTGGGGGACGGTGGCGGCCGCCTTCCGCTGGAACACGGTGCCGGTGGCGTTGCTGGCCGCCCCGAGGACGGCGAAGACGACGGCGAGGAAGAGCACACCGGCCACACTGCCCCGCCCGGAGCGGGTCCATGACCGGCCTCGGCGGGGAGAGGGCCGAACGGACGCACGGACCGCCCGGCGGAGATCAGCTCCCGTGGAGCGCGTCGTGCAACGCGGTGACGGCGAGCCGGCGGGCCACGTTCGCCGCGCGGGTGTCGCGGAGGCTGTCCAGGAGCAGGAAGTCGTGGACCATGCCGGCCACCCGGACCGAGGTCACGTCGACACCGGCCTCGCGGAGCTTGTTGGCGTACATCTCGCCCTCGTCGCGCAGGACGTCGGCCTCGTCGGTGATGACCAGGGTGGTGGGCAGGCCCCGGAGCTGTTCGAGCGTCGACCGCAGCGGGGAGGCGTAGTGCTGCCTCCGCTCGGCGGGGTCGGTCGTGTACGCGTCCCAGAACCACTTCATGCCGTCGCGGGTCAGGTAGTACCCCTCCGCGAACTGCAGGTAGGACGGCGTGTCGAAGTCGGCGTCGGTCACCGGGTAGAGCAGTACCTGGGCCTTCAGGCCGAGGCCGTCCTCACGCTCCTTGTTCATCAGCGCGAAGACGGCGGACATGCAGCCGCCGACCGACTCACCGGTGACCGCCACCCGTGAGACGTCCATCCCGTGGTCCGCGCCCTTCTTCCGCACCCACTGGCCCACCGCGTAGTTCTGCTCGACCTGCGTCGGGTACTTCGCCTCCGGCGCGCGGTCGTACACCGGGAAGACGCCCACCGCCCCGGCTCCGACGACGAGTTCGCGAAAGAGCCGGTCGTGGGTCCTGTCGTCGCCGAAGACCCATCCCGCCCCGTGGATGTAGAAGACCACGGGCAGCGGACCCGTGACGCCCTTCGGCCGGATGACACGGGTGCGCACCGTGCCCCACTCCCCCGCGTCCACGTCGACCCACTCCTCGTCGACCTCCGGCCGCGGCACGCCCTCGCCGCTCTGGAGACCGGCGAGGATGTCCCTGCCCTGCTCCGGCGGGACCTCGTAGATCCGCGGGTGCGGGTCGGTCGCCTCGGCGAGCTCCTTCGCGGCGGGCTCCAGGAAAGGCGTGACGGGCGGGGGAAGCTGCGTCATGGACACTCCAGTGTGTGGTGCCCCGGGCCGAGGCGCGATCCCCCCTGGTGATCTCCCCGGGTTCCATGGTGCCCGCTCCTAGCGGCGCCGCAACCGGCCGTCCGCCCCCGCCCCCGGCTCACCCATCCGTCCCCGCCCCGCTTCCGTCTCAGTTCCGGCCGCCCGCCCCCGCCCCGCTTCCGGCCGTCACCCTCGCTCCGTGGTGGTGTCCGCGGCCCCCGGCTCTCCCGCGAGGCGCACCAGATCCGCCGTCAGCGAGGCCAGCCACGACATGGTCGCGTAGTACGCGTGCGGGGCGCCCGGCGGGGCGTCGGTGAAGAGGCCGGGGTGCGTGGGGCCGGGGAGCGGGAGCGGTGTCTCCGCGGTGTCACCGGTGGGGTCCGTGCGGGCGGAGGTCAGCAGCATCCGGGCCGCGACCCGGTCGCCCGCGCGGACGACGGACGCGGCCGCCCGCCTGCCCAGCGGGGGAACCTCGACCGGCTCCGGGGGCACGAGCAGTCGGTCGGCGCCCCAGAGCGTGTGGTGTCCTGCGATGAGCGCGGCCTGCCAGTCCTGGCCGGCGGGCGGCGTATCCGGGCCGGCCGGCTCGCTCCGGTACTGGGCGTACGCCGACTCCGCCATGACCAGGGCGTGCTGGAGCGACCGGCTGCCGGGCGCGGTGAGCACCGGTGCGCGCCGGCCGCCCGCCGCGACCCGGTCCGTCGTGGCCACGACGATCTCCGCGGCGATCCGCAGCAGCACCGCGACCGAGCGCCGCAGCTCGTCGTGGGCGCCGCGCGGCCAGGCCAGCAGTCCGAACACCGCTCCGATCGCGCTGCCCGTGACCACGTCGAGCAGCCGGAACTCGGCGAGCTGCCAGGTGGCCGGCGCCAGCTGGGCGAAGACCAGGGCGACCACGACCGTGAACAACGCCTGGGACCAGCCGACGCCCTTCACCGGCCCCAGGGTGAAGGTGACGAGCATCAACGGAGGCAGAGCCACCGCGTACACCTCGATGTCGGTCCCGACCAGCGCCAGCAGGGAGGCCGCGACGAGCGCGCCGGCGAGGGTGCCGGTGAGCGCCCTCCGTACCGTCGTCCGGGTCTCCCGCACCGTCGTGCGCGTCAGCGTCAGGGTGGCCAGGAGGACCCAGAAGCCGTGCGGGAGCGTGTCGATGCCGGCGATCAGCCGGGCCGCGGCCAGGGCGAGGCTGATGCGTACGGCGTTCTGGAAGAACACCGACCGGCCGCCCACGTGGCCCGACAGGCGCCGCCACCACAACTGCGGGGCCCGCATCCCCGCGTACCAGAACCGGCCGGGCACCGGCGTGGCGGCGGCCCGGCCCCGCACGGCGAGGTCGGCCGCGGTGGACACCGCGAGCGCCGCGTCCGTCACCTCCAGGAGCGCGGCGGTGCGGCGCTGCGCGGCGGGCAGGGCGTCCTCGGCCGTGGTCAGCGCCCGGCGGACCTGCCGCAGACGGGCGTGGGCCCGGCCGTCCGGGGTTCCGCCCCGCAGCCGGGCGGCGGTCTCCTTCGCCGCCTCCGCGACCGCCCGCAGCGCGTCCGGGTCCTCCGTCGCGTCCGCCGCGACCACCTCGACCGCCACGCCTGGCGCACCCGCCTCCGGTCCGGCACCGGCGGAGCAATCCGGCCCCTCCGCGGGCGGTGGCAGTGCCGCCAGCCGGCCGAGCAGGGTGCGCGCGGCCAGGCCCGTGTGGGCCAGCGCCCGCTGGCGCAGACCGGCTCCGGCCGGCCGTTCCGCCTCCGGGACCTGGGAGGAGCGGAGTTCCGTGCTGAGCGTGCGGGCCGTACCGCGCAGGGCTTCCGGAAGGGTGTACGGCGCCGAGCGCAGCCGCTCCGCGCAGCGCGCCGCGCCGTCGGCGGCCCGGGCGGCCCGTTCGCGGTAGGGCAGCGCGGCGGGCTCGGGCAGCAGCGTCAGCTCCGCGACGATCAGCAGGGCGATCCCGAGCGTCGCCCCCACCAGCCGTTCGCCCAGCGAACCGGGGGCGTACGGCGGGAACGACGGCAGGATGTACATCAGATGCAGGCCCGTGGCGGCGCCCGCGAACCTTGGTCCTCCGACCGCCATGAAGGCGAGCGCGAACCCGACGACCAGCATGCCGACGACGGCGCTCCAGGTCCGCACGGACAGGTAGGTGCCCAGCGTGATCAGCGCCCAGCACACCGGCACGGCGCCGAGCAGCAGTGCGGCCCGCTGGCGCCCGGAGCCGGGGAGGTGCGACAGCCCGGCCATGGCGATCGCGCCGAACAGGGCGTACGTCGCGCCGACCGGCCGGCCGAAGCCGTAGAGGAGGACGTAGAACCCGGCCGACGCGGCGATCGTGACCCGCAGCGCCCTCCGCCCCGCCGTCCGGTAGGCGGTCGAGGGCCGTCGCGGGAACGCGCCAGCCATGCCCCCAGGATCCCCCGGCCCGGCGCGCCCTGCGCGACGGAGCGGGGTCGCGGCGGCGTGCGGGCGGCCGCGGTCCGCCGGGGCGGGCCGCGCCCCGCCGTCGCGCGCCCGGCCGTCGCGCGCGGGCGCCGTCGCACGCCGCCCGGGGGAACGGTGCCACCCGTTCCGGCGGATTGGCCGAACTCCGCGTAGACCGGATAGATGCCTGAGGCATGTAGTGGAGGTGGCGCCCCCGCCGGAGCCAACGACCCGACGTCTGCGAGGTTCCCAGATGACGACCACGGACGAAGCCGTCGCCTTTCCCCAGAGCCGATCCTGCCCCTACCACCCGCCGGCCGCCTACGACCCCCTGCGCGAGGACCGCCCCCTCTCCCGGGTCACTCTCTGGGACGGCCGGGAGGTGTGGTTCGTCACCGGCCACCGGACCGCCCGGGCCCTGCTGGCCGACCAGCGCCTGTCCACCGACTCCACCCGCCCCGACTTCCCGATCCCCACGGAACGCGCGCGAGCCATCCGCAGCCGCCGGCGTGCCGCGCTCCTCGGCTGGGACGATCCCGAGCACAACGTCCAGCGGAGGATGCTGATCCCGAGCTTCTCCCTGAAGCGCACGGACGGCATGCGTCCCCGGATCCAGGCGACCGTGGACAGGCTGCTCGACGCCATGGAGGCCGCCGGTCCGCCGGCCGAGCTGGTGAGCGCGTTCGCGCTGCCGGTGCCCTCGATCGTCATCTGCGACCTGCTGGGCGTGCCGTACGAGGACCACGACTTCTTCGAAGAGCAGTCCCGCCGGCTGCTCCGCGGTCCGGCGGGCGAGGACATCGAGGACGCGCTCGCCCAGCTGGAGGGCTATCTCGGCGACCTCATCGACGGCAAGCGCACCCGGCCGGGCGAAGGCGTCCTGGACGACCTGGTCGCCCGGCAGCAGCGGGAGGGCGGTCCCGACCGCGAGGAGCTGGTGCAGCTGGCGACGATCCTGCTCGTCGCGGGGCACGAGACCACCGCGAACATGATCTCCCTGGGGGCGTACACGCTGCTGCGCCACCCCGAGCGGCTCGCCCAGCTCCGCGCGGATCCCGGGCTTCTGCCCATCGCCGTGGAGGAGCTCCTGCGGTTCCTGTCGATCGCGGACGGGATGCTGCGCGTGGCCCGCGAGGACGTGGAGACCGACGGGGTGGTCATCCGCGCGGGTGACGGGGTGGTGTTCTCCACCTCCCTCATCAACCGCGACGGCTCGGTCTACGCCGACCCCGACGCACTCGACTGGGAACGCACGGCCCGGCACCACGTCGCCTTCGGCTTCGGCATCCACCAGTGCCTCGGCCAGAACCTGGCACGCGCGGAGCTGGAGATCGCCCTCGGCACGCTGCTGCGGCGGCTGCCGGGACTGCGGCTGGCGGCGCCCGCCGAGGAGATCCCGTTCAAGCCCGGCGACACGATCCAGGGCATGCTCGAACTCCCCGTCTCCTGGTGAGCGCCCCGGCGCGGCCCGCCCCCGGCTCCACGACGAAGGGAACCCCACCGGTGCGCATCGCCATCGACCCCGACCTCTGCATGGGAGCGGGCCAGTGCGCCCTGGTCTCCCCCGACGTCTTCACCCAGGACGACGACGGCTTCGGCGCCGTCCTGCCCGGCCGCGAGGACGGAGCGGGAGCGACGCTGGTGCGCGAGGCCGCCCGCGCCTGTCCCGTCCGGGCGATCAGCCTGGGGGACGGGCCGGCGGGGTGAGGAACGGCGCGAGCGGGTGCGGCCGGACTGCGCCGAGCAGTCCGGCCGCCACCCGGCCCCTGTCCGTTCCGGTGCGATCCGCCCGGGGATCCGGCCTTCCAAGGACGGTGCCGGTCTCGCCGTCGACGCGGTCCTCCGTCGCCTCGCCGCGGGCGGGGCACCAGGGATGCTCCCGTGGCGGAGGGCGGATTCCCCGCTGCCCACGAGGACCTGGGGACCCGCCCCGGAGGGCGCGGCCGGGGCGTCAGCCGACCGCGAGGAGGTCGACCACGAAGACCAGGGTCTCGCCCGGCTTGATGGCCGGCGACGGCGAGCGGTCGCCGTAGGCCAGGTGGGGCGGGATGACCAGCTTCCGCCGGCCACCGACCTTCATGCCCCGCACCCCCATCTCCCAGCCCTTGATGACCTGTCCCCCGCCCAGGGTGAACGCGAAGGGCTCACCGCGGTTCCACGAGGCGTCGAACTCCTCGCCGGTGGAGTGGGCCACTCCGAGGTAGTGCACCGACACCACGGATCCCTTGGTGGCCTCGGCCCCGTCTCCGACCGTCACGTCCTCGATGTGCAGGTAGGGGGACGGACGACCCCGAGGGAAATCGATCTCCGGTCGCTCCAGGGCCATCACGCGCTCCTCGCTCTCATCGCCGGCCGACCTGCCGTCGGCCGACATGCCTGAGTGATCACTCTCGCACGCCGCCCGCCACGACCGTGACGGAACCCTCGCCCGGGGAATCAGGCGCACACCCTCGCGGACGGACGCGGAGGGCACCCGTTACCGCGGGTGCGTCGCCCGCATCGGCGGGTGCCTCACGATGGCGAGAATATGTAGATCGGTCTACAGTGGCACTCATGGGACTGAAGGGCGCCGAGACGCGGGACCGACTGCTGGACGCGACGCAGGAGTTGATCGAGACCGGGGGGTACCTCGGCGCCGGGCTCAACCAGGTGATCGCGGCCAGTGGCGCGCCACGCGGTTCGCTGTACTTCCACTTCCCCGGCGGCAAGGACCAGTTGGTCGGCGAGTCCGTCCGGCGGGCCGGCCGCGTGATCGGCGGCGACCTGGAGACCCTCGCGGACACCAGCACCTCGGTGGCGGAGTTCGTCGGGGCGGTCCTGCGCCACCTGGGCGAGCGGCTGGAGGAGTCGGGATGGCGCAAGGGGTGCCCGGTGGCCACGGTCGCACTGGAGACGGCCAGCACCAACGACCCGCTGCAGCAGGCGTGCTCGGAGGTGTACACCTCATGGGAGGGGGCTCTGCGCGCACGGCTGGCGGGACACCCTGACGCCGACGACCTCGCGGTCACCATCCTGGCCCTCGCCGAGGGCGCGCTCCTGCTGGCCCGGACGCACCGCAGCAAGGAGCCTCTGGACAGGGTCGCCCGCCAGATCGGCGCCCTGGTCGGCTGACACGGCCCGCCGTCACCGGCGGGCTTTTCACTGCCCCAAAAATATGTAGACCGATCTATTCGAGGAGTTCCATGGACGCGATCGTCTTCGGCGCAACCGGCTTCATCGGCCGCTCCCTCGTCGCCGAACTGCTCACCCGGGGCCAGCGCGTGGCGGCGGCCGTACGCGACGACACCCTCACCCCCTGGCTGACGTCCCAGGGCGTCGACATCCACGAGCTCCGGATCGTCACCGCCGACATCACCCGGCCGCTGACGGAACTGCCCGACGTCCGGGACGTCTACAACGCCGCCGGCCGCTTCGCCTTCGGGCTCGGCGAACGC
The DNA here is from genome assembly GCF_042885515.1 of Streptomyces sp. NPDC058052. NCBI lineage: Bacteria > Bacillati > Actinomycetota > Actinomycetes > Kitasatosporales > Streptomycetaceae > Streptomyces > Streptomyces sp. NPDC058052. The sequence continues at coordinate 267,468 of NZ_JBHVRX010000008.1, forward strand.
GAGGCGCGGTCGGTCAACGTCACCGGTGCGCTCAACGTCCTCGAATGGGCCGCCACGCTGCCCCGGCTGCGCAGGCTCGTGCACATCAGCGGGTACCGGGTGAGTTCCGCCGACGGCCACCCCGACTACGCCCGCCTGGGAGCCTACGAGGCGTCGAAGTCCGAGGCCGATCTCGCGGTACGGGCCCGGGCCGAGGACCTGTCGGTCCCCCTGACCATCGCCAATCCCAGCACCGTGATCGGCCCTGGCCAGTACGTCGGGCTGGCCACCCTCGTCGAGGACCTGTGGAACGGCCGGCTCCCCGTGCTGCCCGGCGGCTCCGACACCTTCCTGCCGATCACGACCATCGACCACCTCGTACGGTTCCTGGCGGAGATCCCCGCGTCGCCCGCGGGCGAGCACTACTGGGTGCTCGACGACGACACCCCCCTCCTGCCCGACCTGATCGGCACGATGGCCGCCCACATGGGTGTACGGGCACCCCGCCGGACCATCCCCGCGAGCGTGCTCCGGCGGCTGCCGCGACGCCTGACCGGTGCCGACCCCGAGACGCTGTCGTTCCTGTCGGCCGACCGCTACCCGACGGCCTCCGCCCACGCCTTCGCCGCGAGCACCAGACTGGAGATGCCTCCGGCGGCCGACGCCCTGCGCGCCTGGGCCGACGACCTGGTGGCCGCCCGCTTCGGCTCCGCCTCGCCCTGGCAGCGCCCGTACGGCTTCCACACCGTCGCGGGCGGTCCGACCTGGGTGACCGGCGACCGGCATCACCCCTCCCACGTCCTGCTGCACGGCCTGCCGATGAACGCCGACCTCTGGGCGCCCCTCGCCGCCCGCCTTCCCGGCCCGGTCCTCGCCCCCGACCTTCCCGGCCTCGGACGCTCGGCCCCCTCGGCGCAGCCGGTCGACGCGTGGCTGGCCGATCTGATGGGCCCGGTGCGGACCCGCCCCGTGCTGGTCGCGCACTCCCTTGCCTGCGGGCCCGCCCTCCGCTACGCCACCGACCACCCGGACCGCGTCGGCGGACTTGTCCTGGTCTCCCCGGCGTTCCTGCAGGCGCCCGCCTCACGCTTCTCCCGCTCGCCCCTGGCCGCGCCGATCCTGCGCCGCATGCCGGCCCCTCGACTGGCCCGGACGCTCGGCGTCCCCGAAGGACCGGAGGTACGGAGCGCCGCGGCCGATCTGCGGCGTCCCGGCGTGGCTCGGCGCGTCGCCGCGTCCCTGCGCGCGGCCGACGCCGAGCGCGGGCGGTGGCGGACGCTGTCGGCCCGGGTGGACGTCCCGGTCCGGATCGTCGTCGGCTCGGAGGACCCCCTGGTCGAGCCCGTCGGCCTACCGGTCACCGAGATCCCGGGGGCCGGCCACTACCCCCAACTGACCCACCCCACCCAGCTCGCCCACCACCTCGCCCCGGCCCACATGCCGACCGGCAGCTGACACCGGCGCGGGCTGGTCTGTCGCCCTGCGTCGTGCTCAAGGCCCAGGGGCCGTGCCGCGTCGGTGCGGTACGGCCCCTGGGCGGTGGGAGCGCGGGTCACGGGCGGCGGCGCCGGGCCGTCAGGGCGTAACAGGCGAGGAGGACGACGGTGAAGGCGAGGCCGATGCCGGCGGCCTGCCGCATGTCGGGTACCTCCACCGCCGTCGCCGCCACCGCGAGGACCCCGACCGTGGCGACGATCGCGAGCTTGTCGCCGCCGGGGACGCTGAAGCCGGTGAACTCCTCCGGGTGCGCGTTCCGGTGGCGACGGAAGGCGACGTACGAGGCGAGGATCAGCAGCCACACAAGGAGCACCGCGAAGATCGCGATCGACATCAGGATGCCGAAGAGGCCGCTGACGTCGTAGAAGGCGAGCAGCGCCGCCACCGCGATGCCCAGGGTGGACGCGGCGAGGGCGGCCGCGGGGACGCCGCGCCGGCTGAGCCGGGCCAGGGGGGCGGGGGCGAGGCCGTCGCCGCCGAGGGAGTGGAGCAGCCGGGAGGCGCCGTACAGGTGCGCGTTGGCGGCGGACATGGCGGCGATGAGGACGACCGCGTTGGTGACGGTCGCCGCTGCCGGCACGCCGACCTCGGTGAAGACGCGGACGAACGGGCTCGACTCGACGCTGCCGTCGCCGCCGGCCAGGGTCCGCCACGGGATGAGGGCGAGGACGAGGGTGATGGAGAGCAGGTAGAAGAAGGCGAGGCGCCAGGCCAGCTGGCGCATGGCGGTGCGGATGGTGCGCTGCGGGTCGGCCGCCTCGGCGGAGGCGATGGCGACGACCTCGAAGCCGGCGTAGGCGAACATCACGATCGACATGGCCAGCCAGATGGAGCTCGCCCCGTGCGGGAGGAAACCGCCGTCACCGGTGAGGTGCGCGAAGCCGGTGGCCTCGGTGTCCGGCAGGCCGAAGACGACGAGCAGGGCGGCGCAGAGGATGAAGGCGCAGAGCGCGACGACCTTGACGGTGGAGAGCCAGAACTCGGTGGTGCCGAAGGACTTCACACTGATGACGTTGACGGCGAGGACCACCGCCGCGATGACGAGGATGGCCGCCGACATCGGGACCTCGGGCCACCACCAGCGGATGTAGAGCGCGGAGGCGACGACCTCGGTGCCGATGACGACGACGGCGCTGAACCAGTACAGCCAGCGGCTGAGGAAGCCGGCCCAGGGGCCGAGGTAGCGGTGGGCGACGGTGCCGAACGAGCCCTGGACGGGGTGGGCGGCGGACATCTCGCCGAGCAGGACGGCGATGATCGCGACGAGCACCGCGCCGATGACGTACGAGACGATGACGGCGGGTCCGGCGACGGATATCGCGGATCCGGAGCCGAGGAAGAGGCCGGTGCCGAGCGCGGAGCCCAGCCCGATCATGGTGGTCTGGCGGTGGGTGAGGGAGCGGACCAGGCCACCCTCGCCTCCGGGCGCCGGTCTGGCGCCCGCGTCGGCGTCGGTTCCGCCGCCGTCGGCGGGCGGGGCGGGGGGTGCGGATTCGCTGGATGCGGTCATGGCGGTGTGACCCTTCTGCGCGGGGAGGGCGGGGATCGGGGAGGGACGGGGGGCGTCCCCGGTGGCGCTGCTCAGAACCCTGGGGATCGGAGAGCGAGGAGGAACGCCCCCAGGGGCGCTGCTCAGAACTCGCTGGTGCGGAACGGCTTCGCGGGGGCGTCGAGATCGGGCTTGCCGAGGACCTTCGACGAGAGGGCGTAGATGCCGTGGTTGGTCAGCGCCCAGGCGATGTTGCGGTCCCACTCGACGTAGACGCCGTGGGTCTGGTTGCCGTACGCGTACTCTGCGGTGTCCCGGCCGTACGCCTTGGGGACGAAGTACGCGGAGATCTCCGGGGCGGCCGGGTCGGAGACGTCGAAGAACTGGACGCCGGCGTTGTAGAACCCGTAGCCGAGGAGTCCGGCGTCGTGCTGGCCCGGGTTGGTGTAGTAGCCGGTGCGCTTGGGGCCGAAGCTGCCGCGCCGCTGGCAGTAGTCGGTGAGGCCGGACGCCTTCGGCGGGACGGGGCGGGGCAGGGTTCCGACGACGCGCGGCCGGGCGGGGTCGCGGACGTCGATCTGGTAGACGTCCTTGTAGGGCTCGTAACAGTCCTCGGTCAGCGGGTAGCCGGAGTAGTAGATCATCCCGGTCTTCTCGTACTGGGAGACGTCGATGTTGTCGCCCTCGGTGCCCGCGACCGAGGCGGGCAGGTCGAGGTGGCCGACGGTCCGCATGTGCGCGGGGTCGGAGACGTCGAGCACCGTGAGGCCGTACCCGCCCATCGCGGCGAAGGCGTAACGCCCGCCCTTCTCCACGGGCTTGGGGAGGAAGAGCGGCATCCGGGCGCCCATCCAGCTGGTGCGGTTGCCGCAGCGCGGGTTCTTCCGGTAGGCGGCGTCCTCGTCGGTGCGCTGGCCCGGCAGGTGCCAGGTGCCGAGGAGCCTGGGGTGGGCAGGGTCGGACATGTCCCAGGACTGGTAGCCGGCCGAGTGCAGGTTGGTCGGGTACTCGGTGCCGGAGTAGGTGTCGTCGGGGGCCGTGGCGATGAACATGTATTTGTCGCCGGTCCAGTACGGCACGTCGATGGAGCCGGAGCCCTGCTGGGCGGCGGCGGGGTCGCTGCGCAGCGCGTCCTTCTGGGTGGCGTCGGTGGAGACGGTCGCGAGGAGCTTCCAGTCCTTCTTGCGCGGGCCGTCGAGGCGGTAGACCTTGAACCCCTTGAGGCCGGGCTTGGCGCGCAGCTTCCGGACGCCGTCGGGGTTGTTGTACTTGTCGAGCGGTGGGTGGTCGGAGAGTTCGGAGATCTGCCGCTTGCTCTCGAAGCTCTGCACCATGACGTACGCGCCGAGCTTGCGGTTCCACTGGATGGTGGAGGCGCCCCAGTAGTCGTGCGCGGCCCAGTCTCCGTTGGCGCGGGTCTCGTCGCCGTCGACGTCCTCACGGCTCAGCGTCTCGACGACCTTGACCTTCTTGACGTCGGTGATGTCGTAGACGCGGCCCTCGGAGCGGTCGTACTGGAAGAGGTAGCGGCGGCCGTGGAAGTCGACGACGTTCTGCCAGGTGTGGAAGTAGTCGGGGGTGAAGTCGGTTCCCTCGTAGGCGGCTTCGACCTTCATGTTCTTGATGTACGCGCGGGTGTCGTACTGGTCGGCGCGCCCGGGGAAGGGGTGGTCGGACTCCTCGTCGACCGGGGTGAGGGAGGGGTGGCGGAACGTGCCGTCGAGCTGCATCCCGTACGCGCCGGGGTCGGCCGGCTCTGGCCGGCGGTCGGCGCAGACGTCCCGGACGTCCGGGTCGCCGGCGGTGGCGGTGGCGGCCGTGGCCGCGGTCGCGGTGGTGCCGGCGGTGGCGGAGACTCCGGGGGCGAGCAGTGTGGCGGTGGCGGCGGCCGCGACGACGGTGGCGAGCACCGTGTTCCTGCGGGTGAGACGCATGGACGTTCCTCTCGGGGGCTGCGGGGGAAGCGGGGGCGGGGGTGGCCGACGGATGCCGAGGGGGCGGGGCTGTCAGGTGACGGTGGGACGCGCCCGGAACTCGGGGGCCCGGTGGGCGCCGGTGACCGCGATGTCGCGGAGCTCGCGCACCGCGCGCAGGACGTCCGCGTGGGTGACGTAGAGGGCGTTGAAGCCGAAGCGGAGCAGGTCGGGGGCGCGCATGTCGCCGATGACGCCGCGGGCGGTGAGCGCGGCGACGAGGGGGTACGCCTCGGGGTGGCGCAGCGCGACCTGGCTGCCGCGCCGGCCGGGGTCGCGCGGGGTGGCCGGGGTGAAGCCGAGGCCGTCGAGGAGGGTGTCGGCGCACTCCTGGAAGAAGCCGGTGAGGGAGAGGCTCTTCTCCCGGACGGTCTTCATCTCGACGCCGTCGAAGGCGGTGAGCGCGGCCTCCAGGGCGAGCAGGGAGAGCAGGGCGGGGGTGCCGACGCGGGCCCGGGTGATGTCCGCGGCCGGGGTGTACGTGCCCGACATGGCGAACGGCTCGGCGTGTCCGTGCCAGCCGGTGAGGGGGTGGTCGAAGGCGGACTGGTGGCGGCGGGCCACGTACGCGAAGGCGGGGGCACCGGGTCCGCCCGACAGGTACTTGTAGCCGCAGCCGACGGCGAAGTCGGCCTCGATCGCGTCGAGTTCGACGGGGAGGGCGCCGGCCGCGTGGCAGAGGTCCCAGTGCGTCAGGGCGCCGGCGGCGTGGGCGGCGGCGGTGAGCGCGGCCATGTCGTGGAGTTCGCCGGTGCGGTAGTCGACGGGGGCGTACGCGGCGACGGCGACGTTCCCGCCCTCGGCGGCGAGCACGGCGGCGGCGTCGCGGGCCGGGACGCGGCGCACGTCGAGGCCGAGGAGCCGGCCGACGGAGTCGGCGATGTACTGGTCGGTCGGGAAGTGGTCGGGGTCGGTGAGGAGCAGGCGGCGGCCGGGGCGGAGCCGGGCGGCGGCGAGGAGGGTGTTGAAGAGCTGGACGCTGGTGGAGTCACCGGCGACGACCTGGCCGGGGGCGGCGCCGACCAGCCGGCCGATGGCGTCGCCGGTGCGGACGGGAGCGTCCCACCAGCCGTTGGCGTTCCAGGATCGGATGAGGTCGGTCCCCCACTGGCGGTGGACGGCGTCCTCGACGACGGCGGGGACGGCGGCGGGCAGGGCGCCGAGGGAGTTGCCGTCGAGGTAGACGACGTCGTCGGGGAGGAGGAAGCGGTCCCGGACGTCGGCGAGCGGGTCGGCGGCGTCCAGGGCGGCGGCGCGTGCGGTGAGGTCGTGCGTCATGCGAGGGCTCCGGGTGCGGAGGGGACGGGGGTGCCGATGGCGTCGGTGATGTCGGTGGAGGGGGCGGCACCGGCGCCCTGTCCGGCGAGGGAGGCGTCGACGCCGCGGGCGCCGGCCTCGACGGCGACGATGCTGTTGGCGATGCCCAGGCCGAGGTGGTGGTGGGCGTGGATGCCGATCTCGGTGGCCGGGGCGAGGACGGCGCGGACCCGGTCACGGACGCCGTCCATGGTGAGCCGGCCGTCCGAGGTGGTGGGGACCCCGAGCCGGCGGGCCCGGGCGAGTCCTTCCGAGGCGGGGTCGACGCCGGCCATGGCGGCGGCGGTGACGTGCCCCTCACCCCGGATGATCTTGATGAGGAGGTCGGTGCCGATGTTGCCCGATCCGATGACGGCTGCCTTCACCGCGCGGCCTCCTTGAGCCTCGGGGTCAGTCCGAAGAAGCGGACGGCGTTGCCGCCGAGGACGGCGGCCCGTTCCTGGGGGGTGAGGTCGCTCTCGCGGACGAGCCGGCCGATGGCCTCCTCCCCGAGCGGGAAGGGGTGGTCCGAGCCGAGGAGCACCCGCTCCGCGCCCATCACGTCGACGAGGAGCCGCAGCGCGCGCGGGTCGAAGACCGCGGAGTCGACGGAGAAGCGGTCGGTGTACGCGGACGGCGGCCGGGGGCTGTCGGCACGGACGATGTCCCGGCGGTGCCACGCGTTGTCGGCCCGGCCCAGCAGGTACGGGAAGCTGCCGCCACCGTGCGCGAAGAGCAGCCGCAGCGAGGCCGGGAGCCGCTCGAAGGCGCCGGAGAGGATGAGCGAGAGGATCGTCAGGTGGGTCTCTCCGGCCATGCCGGCCAGCCAGGCCAGCATGTACCGGGCGTGGCGGGGTCCGGAGGGCAGGTCCCACGGGTGGACGAGGACGGCCGCGTCCTCGTGCGCGCAGTGCGCCAGGAACTCCACGAGCGCGCCGTCGTCGAGGTCGCGGTCGCCGAGGTGGTTGCCGATGTGGACGCCGTGGAACCCCTGCCGCATCGCCTCGGTGACGGCCTCGCAGGCGGCCTCGGTGTCCTGGAGGGGGACCTGACAGAGCGGGGCGAGCCGGTCGGGGGCGTGGGCGGCGTACGCGAGGAGGTGGGCGTTGACGGTGCGGCACCAGTCGGCGGCCCGGTCGGGTTCGAGTCCGTAGCCGAAGAGCAGCGGGGTGCTGGAGAGCACCTGGGCGTCGACGCCGAGCCGGTCGAGGTCGGCGACGCGTTCGGCCGGGTCCCACAGGGTGCGGCGCACCGGGCGGTACTCGGCGGCGCCGGCCATCATCATCCCGGCGCCGGGTCCGTCGGTGGTGCGCAGCCAGGGCGCGTCGTCGCTGCCGGTGATGCGGCGCGCCTCGGCGCGGCCGATCTCGGGGAAGACGTGGGCGTGGATGTCGACGACGGTCATGCGCCGTCCGCCCCGTCGCGGCGGGTGCGGGGGCGGAGCTCCTCGGGCCAGTCCTTGCCGGGGTGGAGGGCGCCGCAGTGGCCGCAGGTGCGGGCGGCCTCGTCAGCGTAGAAGGCGCTGAAGACGGGCGGCAGGTCGTCGACGATGGAGGTGAGCTGGACCTCGCTGCGGTGGACGAGGTGGTGGCACGCGACGCAGTACCACTCGAAGGCGTCGCGGTGGCCCTGGGGGCGGGCGAACTCGACGACGAGGCCGATGCTGTCCTCCTCGGGGCGCTGTGGGGAGTGCCGGAGGTGGGCGGGGGCGAGGAAGACGTCGCCCTCGCGGATGTGGAGGTCGCGCGGCGGGCTGCCCTCCTCCTCCATGACACGCAGGACCATGTCGCCCTTGAGCTGGTAGAAGAACTCCTCGATGGGGTCGTCGTGGAAGTCGGTGCGGCGGTTGGGGCCGCCGACGACCGTCACCATCAGGTCGGCGTCCTGCCAGATCTGCACGTTGCCGACGGGCGGCTTGAGCAGGTGGCGGTGCTCCTCGATCCACGCCTGGAGGTTGAACGGTCTGAGGTTCATCGGTGCGTGTCCTTGTCGTGCGGGAGGTGGGCCACCGCGCTGATCTCGATCAGCAGGTGGGGGTGGGGCAGCTGGTGGACGGCGACGGTGGTCCGGGTCGGTCCGGTCTCGTCGAAGTACTCGCCGTAGACCTCGTTGTAGCCGCCGAAGTCGTTCATGCTGACGAGGTAGGCGGTGACCGACACCAGGTCGCGGAGGCTTCCGCCGGTGGCGGCGAGCAGATCGCCGATGGTGTCGAGGACGGCCCGGGTCTGGGCGCGGATGTCGAGATCGGTGACGCCCATCGGGTCGGCGCTCGCGCCGGCGAAGGTGCCGTCGGGGCGGCGGGAGCTGGTGCCGGAGACGAAGACCAGGTCGCCCGCGCGCCGCAGGTGCGGGAAGCGGCCGCGCGGCGGGGCCGCGCCGGGGACGATCACTTCGCCTCCCCGGTGGTGAGGTGGACCGCGCCGAGCCGGGCGACGGTGGCCCGCACGTGGGTGCCGGGCGGGAGCGGTACGGCGGCGGTCGCCGCGCCGGCGAGGATCACCGTCCCGGCGGGGAGCGGGCCGGCGAGCCGGGCCGCGGCGGCGAGGGCGCGCAGCGGGTCGCCGAGGATCGCGGCGGTGGAGCCGGTCTCGGCGGGGCGGCCGTCGAGTTCGAGGACGACGCCGAGGTTGGCGAGGGCGCGGAGGCCGCCGAGGGTCTCGGGCCGGGTCCAGGGGCCGGTGGCGTATGCGGCGGCGGAGGTGTTGTCGGCGATGACCTCGGGCAGCGAGAAGCGGAAGCCGTCGTAGCGGGAGTCGATGACCTCCAGGGCCGGGGCGACGCCCGCGACCGCGGCGGCCGGGTCACCGCCGGGGACGAGTTCCGCCCCGAGGAGGAAGGCGATCTCGGGTTCGACGCGCGGGTGGATGAGGCCGGCGGTGTCGAGGCGTCCGCCGTCCGGGATCTCCATCCGGTCGGTGAGCCGTCCGTGGATGAGGTCGGCGACGCCTATCTGGCGCATCTTGGCGAGGCTGGTGAAGCCGAGCTTGACGCCAGTGGGCCGTTCGCCGCGGGCGAGCCGGAGGGCGACCAGCGCCTCCTGGACGGCGTAGGCCGCGTCGGTGTCGGCCGCGGCGAGGCCGGTGGTGCCACCGGGGAGCGGGCGGGCGTCGCGGGCGGCGGCGTCGAGCCGTTCGGCGAGTGCGGTCGGGTTCATCGGGCGTCTCCTTCGGGGCCGGCGGGGCCGAAGGCCGCGCGCACCGAGCCGAGTCCGTCGATGCGGGCCTCCAGGACGTCGCCGGGGGCCACTTCGGCCATGGGGCCGAGCGCGCCGGTCAGGACGGTGTCCCCGGCGCGCAGCGGCCGGCCGAGGCGGACGAGGGTGTCGGCGAGCCAGACGGCGGCGTGCAGCGGGTTGCCGAGGCAGGCGACGCCCGCGCCGGTCGAGACGGGTTCACCGCGGCGTTCCAGGACCATCCCCGCGGTCCGCAGGTCGAGGTCGCGCAGGAGCACGGGGCGGGTGCCGAGGACGTAGGCGCCGCTGGAGGCGTTGTCGGCGACCGTGTCGACGGCGGTGATGTCCCAGTCGCGGACGCGGCTGCCGACGATCTCGACCGCGGGCAGCGCGAAGGCGGTCGCCCGGAGCACGTCGGCGACGGTGTGCCGCTCGTGGCCGAGGTCGTGCCCCAGGACGAGGGCCACCTCGGCCTCGGCCTTCGGCTGGAGGACCGCGCCCCAGGGCAGCTCCGCGCCGTCGGGGACGGCGGTGCCGTCGAGGAGGGCACCGAAGTCGGGCGTTTCGACGCCGAGTTGCCGCTGGACGGCGGCCGAGGTGAGTCCGACCTTCCAGCCGGTGATCCGGCGGCCCTCGGCGAGCCGGCGCCCGGTGAGGAGGGCCTGGACGGCGTAGGCGGCGTCGAGGTCCCCGGGCGGCAGGAGGTCACGCACCGGGTCGCAGGGGACGCCGGCCCGGCGGGCCCGGTCGAGGCGGTCGGCGGCGGCCGTCACCGCCTCGGTCGCGTGCGGGATCGTCGTCCCGTGGGTCGTCGTCACAGCTTCACGCACACGCGTCACAGCTTCACGCACACATTCATCGGTTCGGAGAAGAAGTCCAGCGAGTGGTCGCCGCCCTCGCGCCCGATGCCGGACGCCTTCACCCCTCCGAAGGGGGTGCGCAGGTCGCGCAGGTTCCAGGTGTTGACCCAGGCGATGCCGACGTCGAGGGCCGGGGCGACGCGGTGGGCCCGGCGCACGTCACGGGTCCAGACGGTGGCGGCGAGCCCGTACGGACCGGCGTTGGCGAGGGCGAGCGCCTCCTCCTCGGTGTCGAACGGCGCCAGGTGCACGACGGGGCCGAAGATCTCGTCGCGAACCGCCGGGTGGTCCTCGGGGAGCCCGGTGAGCACGGTGGGTTCGACCCAGAAGCCGCCGTCGCGGGCGTCGCCGAAGTGCGGGACTCCCCCGCCGGCGAGCACCTGGCCGTCGGCGGCGGCCCGTTCGAGATGGCCGCGGACCTTGTCGCGGTGGGCGGCGGAGATCATCGGGCCGTAGCCGGTGAGCTCCTTCGCCCCGGCGGCGAGGGCGGCCGCGAACGCGTCGAGGACCGGCCTCTCGACGTACACGCGCTCGGTGCAGAGGCAGACCTGGCCGCTGTGGGTGAAGGAGGAGCGGAGAGTTCCCGCCACGGCCTCGTCGAGGTCGGCGTCGGCGAAGACGAGCCCGGCGTTCTTGCCGCCGAGTTCGAAGGAGACCGGTGCCAGCCGCGCCGCCGCCGCCCGCATGATCGTCGTCCCGGTGCGGGACTCGCCGGTGAAGGCGACCGCGTCCACGCCGGGGTGCTCGGTCAGCCACTGGCCGGCGGCGTCCGCGCCCCGTCCGTGCACGAGGTTGAAGACACCCGCCGGGACCTCCGCCTCCGCCATGACCTCGGCGAGCAGGCAGGCGGTGCCGGGGGTGAGTTCGGACGGCTTGGCGACGACGGCGTTGCCGGCGGCCAGGGCCGGTGCGACCTTCCAGGTGAGGAGCAGCAGCGGGAGGTTCCACGGCGAGATGACCGCGACGACGCCGAGCGGCTTGTGCACCGTGTAGTTCAGCGCGCCGCGCCCGTCGGGGGTCGGCGTGTTCCAGGCGCGCTCGTGGCGGCCGGTCAGGAGGTCGGCGTAGGCGCGGAAGTTGGCGATCGCGCGCGGGATGTCGACCGTCGAGGCCAGCTCGCGGGGCTTGCCGGTGTCGGCGCACTCGGCGGCGGTGAACTCCTCGGAGCGCCGCTCGATGCCGTCGGCGATCCGGTGCAGCAGCCGCGACCGCTCCGCCGGGCTCCACGCGGCCCACGGCCCGCGCAGCACCGCACGGGCCGCGCCCACCGCCCGGTCGACCAGCTCCCGGGACGCCTCCGGCACCTCGCCGACGACGCGCCCGGTGACCGGGTCGACCAGCGGGAACGGCACGCCGGACGCGTCGAACCCGCCTCCTACGTAATGCCGCACGGGTGAACTCACTGTGCAGACCTCCCTTGCTGAGCCGGGGACTGTCCGAAACTCGCCCCCGGGGCGTGCCGGTATAGTGCGCCCACTCAGCTATGCCGATCCAATGCCGATCGACGAGAGAGGTATAGCGAACCTGGTATGTCAGGGGGTGGCGGGCGTCCGGAGGCACCGGCGCCGGGCCCTTCCGCCCCGCGCGTCCCCCGGAAGGAGCCCTGGGCGATGGACCTCCTGGACGGCCGGCTGAAGTTCCGGCACCTGACCCTGCTGATCGCGGTGTACGAGCACGGGAGCGTCGTCCGCGCCGCCGAATCGCTGCACCTCACCCAGCCCGCCGCGACCCGCACCCTGCGCGAGCTGGAGGCGGTCGCGGAGCTGCCGCTCTTCACCCGCGTCCCGCGCGGCATGCTCCCCACCGTCTACGGCGAGGCGCTCGTCGGCCACGCCCGCGCGGTCGTGGCCGAGGTGCGGCGCGCCGAGGAGCACCTCACCGGACTGCGGCAGGGCCGGGACGGGACGGTCACCGTCGGCACCCTGCTCGCCGGGGCGAACGTCCTGCTCCCCCGCGCCGTCGCCCGGCTGAAGCGCGAGCGCCCCCGGCTCACCGTCGTGGTCCGGGAGGGCACTCCGGACGTCCTCCACCCCGCGCTGCTCGGCGGCGAGCTCGACGTGATCGTCGGGCGGGTGGGAGCCGTTTCGGGCGATGGCGAGGGGGGTGAGCGGGTCCGCCAGCGCATGCTCTACCGCGAACCCATCCGCCTCGCGGTACGGGCCGGGCACCCGCTGCTGGAGGGGGCGCGGCAGAGCGGCGGGGGCGGTCCGGAGGTCACGCTCACCGACGCCCTCGGCCACCCCTGGATCCTGCCCGTCGAACAGACCGCCCTGCGGCAGGAGCTGGCCGCCCTCTTCGTCGACCGGGGCCTCTCGCTCCCCGCCGACCGGGTCGAGTGCACGTCCATCCTGACGATGCGGGCGCTGCTGCTCCAGACCGACATGGTGGCGCTCCTGCCCGAGCTGGTCCTCCGCGACGACGAGCACCTCGCCGCCCTGCCCGTCGAGCTCCCCTCCGTCGGACGCACGGTAGGCGTCACCGAGGCCGCCCACCGCACCCGTACCCCCGCCCTGGAGGCACTCCTCCGCCACCTCGACGAGGAGGCGGCCCTGCTCCGCGCCACTCTGACGGGAGGGGGGCGGACCGAGTGAAGCGGCGCCCGTGCGTCACGGTCCCAGCGACGCCCGCCGGTGGCCGGTCGGTGTCGTCGCGGACCACGCCGACCGTGACAGCAGACGGACGAAGCCCGCTCCGGAAGTCGCCGAGACGTCTTCCGGAGCGGGCTTGGCCGCCGGGAGATCGTCCCCCGGAGCTCTTGCGTTCCTCTGCGGAGAGGGCAGGATTCGAACCTGCGCGGGCCCGATGGACCCGACCGTGGAGCCTGAGCTCCGGTCCCCGATAAACCACTCCGGGCACCTCTCCAGAAGCCACCCGGTGCGTCCGCCGGGCTTGTTCCTGAGAACAACCTTCGCAGACGCCACTGACACGGCCCTTACGTGCCACTGACGCGTTGCTCACACCCTGCCGGAGCACTCCTCCGGCACCCGCCGCGCGATGCTCCGGTCCCCCCTGCCGCACCCTGGACCACGACGACCGGCACCCGCTCCGCGCATCGATGTCAGACCCGCGTCCTACCGTCGAATCGAGGGCCCGGACCGGCCGGGCCACCACCGCGCGGGAGACCGCCATGGGCACCCTTTCCATCCCCTCCGCCGACGTCCACCGCCTGCTCACCGACAGCGCGCGCGGCAGCGCCACCTCCTACCAGCGGGCCTTCACCGACATAGCGGCCACACACCACGGCCGGCCCGCCGCCGAGATCCTGCCGCTCCTGCGCGCGGCCGCCGACGTCGCCCTCCTCGGCTTCACCCGTGCCGACCTCGAAGACCAGGCGGCAGCCATCAGCCACGGCGCCCGGTACGAGCTGCGGGTACGCATCACCGACCGCTGACCGCCTCGCCTCGCCTCGCCTCGCCTCGCCTCGGCGGGAGCTCGGGGGTTCGGCGCCGCCGGCTGGGCCCGGGTCCCGATCAGCACCCGCCGGCAGCTCCCGGAACGCGACCCGCGGGCGCCCACGGCCACGCGTGCCGATGCCTCGGCCCCCCTGCCCGCACGGCGGATCCCATGGGGGGAGAATTTCCCTCTTTTCGGGGATCGTTGCTGGTCAGTTGGGGTGAACGGAGGACTGGGGGCGTGCCTGGCGATGGGCGGACGGCGTTGGGGTGGGCGTGAGTACCGCAAGCACAGCTCCGATACTGACCGTTCTTCTCGACACCCCCGCCCCTCCTGTCGTGCACGACTCGGGCGCGGACGCCGCGCCCGGCGAGATAGTCGTCGTCTCCTGCACCACCCTCGGCAGCACCCTGGTCGTCCACCTCGCCGGCGAGGTCGACTGTCACAGCGTCGGCCCGCTACGGGCCCTGATGGCCTCGGCGGCCGACCACGGTTGCACCGGACTCGTCCTGGACACGGCCCAGGTCACCTTCTGTGACTCCGCGCTCCTCAACGCTCTGGACTGGTGGCCGCACCGCGGTCGACGGCTCAGGCTCGCGAACCGCTCCAGAGCCGTCGAGCACCTGCTGCGCGCCGCCGCCCAGGGACGGCAGCGGCCGGAGCGGTCCGTCTCCCCCGACAAGAATCCACGCGGCCGGCCGCGGGGCCTCGCCCCGACGCGTCTCAGCGACCCCACGGCGGGCTTCTGGACCGCCCGCGAGCGGTAGCCCGTCCCCGACGAACAGCGGAAGAGGGGGTGGTGGGGGGGGGGGGGCAATGCCGCCCCCCCCCCCCCCCCCCCCCGGACC